>JAHDFB010000045.1 GCA_020628475.1 Saprospiraceae bacterium
ACTCGTGCAAAGATAGTCACCAGTACAACACATATGTATTTTTTATATTAATTATTTCTTAATTTGATGTTTCGTATGGAACAAAGTTGTGGAGAACTCCCAAAAATTGTGGACAAGTCCCTATTTATGGCATTTAATTCGGCAAGAAATTCTCTGCAATCATACATCGAGCACTTCCTCCTCCCGTGTTTTCTATGGTAGTGATGTCTGGACTCAAGATGGAACCATGTTTCTCAATTCGCTCGATTTGTTCCTCTGTTAAAGAATTTTTGGCTTGTAAGGACATCACGACAAAGCGCTCTCCACGAACATTTTTCAATTGAATCATGTTTCCAGCAAATGCCTCCATTTGATCATAACTGATATCGATTAATTCCTTTCCCGTGGACTCGAAAGAATTCAATAGTACTTGCTTTTCTTCTTCATCAGGAATAGATTCCATACAAATTAAGGCAAACTGTTCGCCCAATGTTAGCATTACATTAGTATGATATATCTCGTCTCCTGCGCGATCCACTGAAGTGAAAAAGATTTTCTGATAATTTCTTAGCACACTAAATTTATCCAAAACTTCGACATGAGTTCGCTGACTTAAACAAGCATAGACTATTCTATTTGGTCTATCTAATATCATACTTCCTGTACCCTCTAAATATTTTTCCTCATCTTCAAAATATTCAAAACTATATCGCTTGGCAGACTTTTGTTGACTACTCAGTCTTTCTAAGACGTCTTCTCGACGTTCAAATCTTCTGACTTCTGCAAACATTGGATAGGAAATAATCGTACCATCTTGATGCGTCGAAAACCAATTATTGGGAAATATAGCGTCTGGTTTGATGGGCTCGGCCGTATCTTGAACAACATCTACGGTTATTCCATGATTCCTAAGTAACTGAACGAAAGCATCAAATTCTTCAATTGCTTTATCAGCAATCTGATTCGAGGACAAATTTTCATCAATACTTTGGAAAGAATTGTTGGCAGCAGTCTCCTCATTATATCCGAAGTTCGCTGGGCGAACCATGATTATTTTATTTGTTATTTGGTCCATAAGTTTCTTTAAATTGACGCCTCCTTTTTCATTTTTTTGGCGAGGTCCACACCTAAATATTTATCGATACAATAATGCCCCAAATATATAAAAGGCGTCAAAATAACTGCCATACTACTTTTATAAATAAAATTGACCACTCCAATAGCTAAAACGCGAACTAGGGACCAATCTCCTAAGACATAAAATGCAATGATCAAAACGATAAAACTGTCTATCAATTGAGACACAATAGTAGATCCTGTAGCACGAAGCCATATCATTTTATCGCCCGTTCTTTTCTTTATTTGATGAAACACGACCACATCTACGATTTGACCAATCAAAAAGGCAACGATCGAAGCAAAAATGATGGCCAAACCTTGTCCAAAAATAGCGCTAAATGCGGATTGCATATCTTGAATATTTTTACCCGCCAATGTTCCACTTTCAAATTGCCACCATTGATCGGGAGCGACATGAATCGCCATAAACAAAACGACAAATGCAAAAGCAATCAATACAACGGTCAAAAAAGACAAAAATCGAACACCTTTGATTCCATAATATTCATTAATGATATCCGTCATAATAAAAACAATCGGCCATATCAAAACGCCGGCGGTCATGGTCAGGCCAATATTTTCAACACCCAGAATAGTCCAATTAAAAGGATCAATTCCTAATTGTCCTTCAACCGAAAACAATTTTACACCGATCATTTCCGCTAAGATTGCATTGGTAATAAAAAATCCGCCTAGAATTAAGAATAAGCGGTTTTCCTTTTTGGACAGAACAGATAACATATTGAGATTTGTAATAATTAAACTTTCCTAGCTAAAGATAGTTTACAATAAGCACTAACAGTATCTTTGTGCATCAAAAAATCTTTTATGGCTAAGATTAGTATTAATTTAAAGGAAGGGAAGCTAAACAAACAAGAGGACCTAATTATAGGTATTGACTTAGGTACAACAAATAGTTTGGTTGCTTATGTCAAGGATGGAGATTCAGAAGCCTATGCCATCAAGGATAAAAATGGAACCAACACCCTCGTTCCTTCTATCATTCATTTCAATGAGGAAGGCAAAATTCTAGTTGGTGAAGCAGCAAAAAAACAATTAGAATATGCCCCAGCCAGAACGATTTACTCTGTAAAAAGACTCATGGGAAAATCGTTTAATGATTTATCAAAGATCACCGATTTACTAGCATACAGAATCATCGATGAAGATGACGATTCTTTGGTTAAGATTGAAATTGACGGAAAATATCACAGTCCGATTTCACTAAGTGCAGAAATACTCAAATACCTGAAGCTAAGAATTGAAGACAATCTACAACAAGAAGTTCAAAAAGCCGTCATTACAGTTCCTGCATACTTCAACGATGCCCAACGTCAGGCAACGAGAGATGCCGGTAAATTGGCTGGATTAGATGTCTTAAGAATTGTCAATGAACCTACTGCTGCCGCTTTAGCCTATGGGATAGGTTTGGCCCAAGAGGATGAACGTACTGTAGTCGTCTATGATTTGGGTGGTGGTACTTTCGACATTTCAATACTGGATATAAAACAAGGTATTTTTGAGGTCATTGCGACCAATGGAGATACTTTTCTAGGTGGAGATGATTTTGACCGAACCATTATTGATTATTGGATAGAAAAATATGCCTTAGATATTCATGAGATTTCAACGAATAAAACCAAAGCTCAATCTTTAAGGCTTGCGGCTGAAAAAGCGAAAAAAACACTTAGTTCTCAATCTCATTTTGAGATAAAACTCGATGGAATAAATCTAGAATTAACAATCGAAACCTATAATTCGCTGATCAAATCTATTGTGGATAAAACCATCGCTTGTTGTGGTCAGGCGATGAAAGATGCGGGGCTTACGCCCAAAGACATTGACGAAGTCATTATGGTGGGAGGTTCAACTCGTGTTCCATTGGTGCGCCAAGAAGTAAAACGATATTTCGACAAAGAATTAAATCTATCCTTAAATCCGGACGAAGTCGTTGCACTGGGAGCGGCGGTGCAAGCATCTGTACTTGCGGGAAAACAAAAAGGGGTGTTATTATTAGATATAACGCCACTTTCATTGGGAATAGAAACGGTAGGTGGACTGATGGATGTTATTATTAGCCGTAATTCCAAGATTCCCACTTCTTTGGCAAGACAATACACCACTTCAATAGATGGACAGAAAAATCTCAAAATTTCAGTCTATCAAGGAGAACGAGACCTCGTTCAGTATAATCGAAAATTGGGCGAATTTATATTGAGCAATATTCCTCCAATGCCTGCTGGAATTCCAAAAATTGAAGTACAGTTTCTATTGGATGCAGATGGTATTCTTGTGGTAAAAGCCAAAGAGCTTCGAAGTGGTAAAGAGCAAGAAATTGTTATACAATCGCAATATGGTATTTCAGAAGAAGAAATGGGTAAAATGTTGTTGGACTCGATTAAAAATGCTCAGTCCGATATGACCATAAAAGCGCTGTTAGAAGCAAGGAATGAAGCTAATAACATCATTGTGAATACCGAACGATTCTTAAAACAAAACAATCATTGGTTAGGAACCGAAAACATTGAACAAATTAGCCAATTTTTACAAGCTCTGAAGGACGTCACTCAAAAAGATGATAAAGACGCGATTAATCAAGCCATTACTGAAATCAATGATTTTACCGCTCCCCTGGCCCATCAGGCAATGGACAAAGCCATGGCAGAAAGTTTAGGTGGAAAAGGCATTGATGAAATAGACTAACCATTTTTCATTATCGAACGGTGCCAAACACGTTATTATATAATCGACGGTCAAACACAAAATCTTCGGTCGATAACAATTCAACGGTTTTCATTTTTGGGTGCAGTGGGTTGAGTAAATAATTGTAGGATTGAGAAACGATGACGCTGGGTACTTTCCAGGCAACATTACTTTGGGATAAAATCCAGGCTTTCCCTAGCTGAGCAAGAGCATTAGGAGCTGGATATTGTTTCCAGTTTTTAGGAAGATCTTTTTCATCCAGTTCGTCGATATACTGATCTGGAATCTCTAGTGTCAATAAATCCAGTTCAGGGAAATGAATGGGATTTAAATGAACTAAATTCTCTAGTAATGCCAGCGAAATGGACTCGCTGGTATACAGCATATGCATTCCTTTTGGATTCCATCGCCCTCCATGAAGGGCCGCTCCTAAACCCGTTAAATCATAGGAATATTTCTTACTGCAAAGGCGGTATATTTTCATAACTAGCTATAAACCCCGTATTCTATACGGCCCACAAGATCACGAACTTTACCGATACCTTCAGGCACCTCCAATAACTCAATAGGTGCAATCCCTCCCAAGGTAATATTTGACTGCCCCAGCCAAGAGAAAAATGCTTTTTTACTGCGAAATACCTGAATGGCGTATTGAAATAATTGAGTAAGCTCCATCAACTTAATGGAGGTATTTTTATCGAGTGATCTGTCATCTTGGATCCATCTATAGATCGTCGGCTCGGAAACAGACAAGAACGAAGATATCTTAGCCAATGAAAGGCCAAAATACTCTCGAAATCGCTGAATAATAGAAGCCGTAAGCCCTTTATTAGCGGCCAATACAAAACCATAAGGTGTGTCCATGAAATCATTGACAACGGAAGCTCCAAATATGTGCTTCATCTCATTATCTCCATCAATATATCCCATCATTTGATATTTTATATTATCAAATTTAAGTATTTCTATCCGATATTCAAAGCTTTCAAGCTACATTTTGGCAAATACGATACATGCATTCACATCACCAAATCCAAAACTCGCATTGATTACATATCTTAAATCCTGCTGCAATAATTGTTGCGGTACACGGTTGACATCTATCTGTTCATTGATATCTTCATGTAAATCTTCGCAATTTATTGAAGGATATATTTTATTTCCTCTCAACTGTAAAATAGTAGCAATCGACTCAATAGATCCAGAAGCAGAAAGACAATGCCCTATCATAGATTTCGATGAATTTATAAAAGGAAAAGAATAGGAGTTTGCACCTAAGGCCTTTTTCCAGTTCTCAATCTCGAAAGCATCTTTAGTAGTGGCCGTCAAGTGTCCATTTATATAATCGATTTGATCCGCTTCAATCTGGGCATCTTTCAATGCATCTTGAATACATCGTTGCACTGCAATTCCGTTTGGAGCTGTCATGGAACCACCATTTCGATGACCACCTGAATTTATATTACCACCTAAAACCTCCGCATAAATAGGAGCATTTCTCTTTAGGGCGCTCTCCAATGATTCAAGCACAACCGCTCCCGCACCACTGCCCGGAACAAATCCCTTGGCGCTTGCGCTCATTGGTCTTGACGCTTTGTCAGGCCTTGCATTCTCTCTGGAGTTCATCACGCGCATCGCATCGAAGCCACCCCAAATATACGGTCCATCCTCACTACAACCTCCCGCCAACATGCGTTCTGCCTTTCCATATTTTATGCGATCATAAGCCATTAATAGACTCTCCGTTCCTGTAACACAAGCCGAAGAGTTCGTTGTTACTTGATTTCCTGCGCCTATTTTACCGCTAAGAAAGGCACTAACACCACTGGTCATTGTATTAATAACGGCATTACTACCCAATCTTCGGACTTTTTTAGTATCCACTTTATAGATGGCCTCTCTAAATTTATCAACCCCCGAAATGCCTGCTCCGAATATGATGCCATGATTAAAATTAACTTCATCGGGATCAATTGCTAAACCGGCATCCTTCCAAGCATCTAAGCCAGCAATCGTCCCATATCGAATACCAGAACTAACGATCATTTTTTGTTCTAATGGAGTCAAATAGTCGTCTAAAATGTTCTGAATATTGGGTATGCCTCCGACTTGACAGGAAAAACCCAATTCTTCAAACAGCGGTATAAATTCGATGCCAGACTTCCCTTCTGACATCGCTTTATCAAAAGACTCAATTCCTATTGCATTGGGTGCTACTACTCCCATTCCTGTTACTACAACCCTTCTATTCATGTTCATTTTAAACTTTAAGCATTCCAGATATTTCTGCTTTGGCCACCAATTTATTATCCTGGTTAAACATCTTACAACTACATTTCAATTTATTAAATCGAAAAAACAATTTCGTCGATTCCACTACAATTTTTTCATTCGGAAGCACGGAAATGTAGAAATCAGCGTTCGCTGACGTCATACCAATTTTCATTTTACTTAATTCTTGATCCCTTAATAGGAATATTCCGAGTGAAACCAATCCGATTTGAGCCATACATTCCGTCAGAATGACTCCGGGAGTAATCGGTTGACTTTTAAAATGACCTTCATAAAAGGGTAATTTTTCATCAAATGTATAAGACCCTTGCACGAAATCATCTCGTACTTCTTTGAGTTCATCAACAAAGAGAAATGGGTAAGAATAAGGCAATGTATCGATTATCCATTGAAAGGATGATTCCATCTATAATTTCTTAAACATCATAAGATTAGGATTGTCGGCAACAATCTCCTTATAAGCATTAACCGTCGGGCTGTCCGGATTCTTCGTATCAATCCGATATTTAATCAAGCCTAGAAAATGATCGGCATTTGATTGTTCGAAGCTCTCTTCTGTACTGACGCCAAAATCAAAATTCAAGCTTTCCATATCCTGATCCTGAATGGAAATCGGATGATAAACACGGGTTGTAATCCCTACTTTTTTAAGATTTTTTGGTCTCAGTAATGCATCCAACTGAACAAGCGCAGACAGCGTCTCTTCATTCATGTGACCAAAGAGATGAAGAAAGATATTGAATGAAGATTGATCTGCATGTTCCTTCATCAGGCTTTCAAACGATATTATTGAGGTAGGATCAACCTCTGCATTTGAAGAAAACCCCGTTCTCAAAGCGAAAGGCACTTCTAATCCCATCAAGAACGATCGAATATATTCATCAGCTTGAAATTGCCAAATTGCATATGGGTAATAATCATTAAAATGATCCTTTTTAGGATTATGATCTACTTTAAAAACCAAGTCAGGATTCTCTTTGGGCGAAAGCCTGATGTCATAATTCCCGGTCTCCGAAATATATTCTGAAGAAACAATTTCGAATTCTTGATTATACTTATTTTGTAAATAATCGATTACTGCTTTATCTGGCATACTAGCACATGAATTAAGAAAAAATAAAATAGGAAAAATAAATAGTCTAACCACCTATAATTGATTTGAAAAAGCCCTTAATCTTTCTAAGTCCAGACTTACCTTTCTTCTTCGCTAAATTTATTAATTTTTTCACTAAAGTTTTACCATTCGATGCTAGCTTTTTAATTCCAGAACCAACTTTCTTCGCAGAATCGTACGCACCTACCAATAATTCTCTAATATCTCCAATTCCTCCACGTACAAATTCTGCTACCAGACGCTTGTATTTATGTGGTTGCTCTTCAAACTTGGTAATGATAGTCTCATCATTAATCTCCTGACCGACCTCATTTTCCATGAAATCATCTGTGATTCCATATTGATTTCTAGACTCTTCAAATCCAGAAGTTGCCGTAACAAAACTGGTATGAGCTGTTAAAGGATCGATATTACCTAAATCATGTTCGTAAATTGTACCTGGTAAATTCTCCTCTCCCGCTTTAGAGACCAAATCATTATTCACCGTATGATGCGCAACTTCAGGACGATCTTCTTCAGCAATCTTACTCAGATTACTCTTATATAAATTAGCTGTTTTCTTGCTAACTCCCGGCGCTTGGAAGGTGGTAACTCGACCAACGGCTGAAGTATGATGTGCTGCAATAATTTGAGCCATTGCTCCACCTAATGAATGTCCAGACAGATCAACTTTTCCTCCAGCTGACTCAATCATCGCTGCGATAGTAGCAGCATTATTTTTGTATTGGAAATCTCCAACTTGATCTGGATCAATATCGGTAATAGCTCCTGCTGCATCTGCCGTACCTCGAATTGAAAGCATCGGTAATACACCATCTTCTGCTGGCATAATCAACACAGCCTGGAAACCATTTGGTCCTGTTTTAACATCGATCGCATCAGGATCATAACCTCCTTTCTCTAAAATCGATCTTTCCTGTGGACTCAAACCAGCTCCATTGAGAAGATCAGAAGGTTTTTTATAAGCTAGACGATGCGCGGCAAATTCATCCATCACATGTCTTGCAGGAATTTCATCCTCCTTAACTTGTGTCCCCTCTGGCCCCAAGAAGCTGTCAAACAATCCAGCTGTCGCGTCTAAGAACGTATCGATACCACCCATGATACCTTCGACAATTCCCATTCCCGCGGTTTTGAGTCCGCCCAAAAAGTCACCTGAAAAGATTTGTTTTATTCCATTAAATACTCCTCCACCAACACTCTTCAAAACACCAACTACACCATTTCCAACATTCTTTAAGTAATTGAATCCCCGTTTTCCAATTTTCTTGATTTTTTTGAATAAAACTTGTGCTGTATTCTTAATCTTACTTCCTACGCCTTTCATCCAGGACCAAGCCGCCGAACCTGAATTAGCGATGCCCTCAAGAACGCCTTTAATGGAACCGACTGGGTCGGAGGCAATTTTTTTCATGCCATTCCAAACCTTTGATCCAACCGATTTAAATTTATCCTTTACAAATCCCGTTACCGCGGTAGCTACATCCATTCCTTTTTCTACCTTAGATTTAATCCAAGACATGCCAGAATTAACTGCATCTTTTAATATACCGCCACCACTCTTGATGACATTCAATGTCTTTTTAGCGCCTGACCAAGCGGAAGCAGCCGCATTTTTAGCCATACCTATACCCTTGTTGACCACGCCTTTGGCAAAGCCCTTCGCTTTATTGAATATATTACCGGCAACACCCAGTCCTTTTTTAACAAAACTGGTTCCTTTTTGGATCGTTTTAGTAGCAATATTTTTAACGCCTGAAACCGCTTTTTTACCAGCATTAAACACGGAACTGGCCGCACTCGAAATACTACTACCTATTTTTTTTAGGAATCCGAAACCTTGGGCTGCTGGGGCTTCACCTTGCATTTGAGGCGCATTTTGAAGTCCAGCTGATGCCATATTCCCTTTGGCAATTCTATCTCTTTCCGAATTAGCTTGATTTTCTAATCCAACATCATTATTCACCTTTTGTCCCCCGTGGCTTTCCGTGGCTTTCACCTTACCCTGACGCTGCTGAATCGAATGAATGATTTCATGCCCCAAAACTTCTTGCCCCGATTTTGTATCTGGTTGATATTGGCCCGGAGAAAAATGAATCTTGTTACCCTCTGCGAAAGCCTTTGCATTCATCGCCTTGGCCTTCGGAGAATTTTTGACCACCTTCGTATCTGCTAAACTGGTTCCTAAACCAGCCTGCATTTGTTGGACATAATTAGCTCCACTATTTTGATTCGTAGGATTATATGAAGGCGCCTTCAAGGATGCACCTTCTCCTTCCGTATTGTGAAAAGCAGCTCCTTCGGGTTCATTGACCTGAGATTGTTCTTGAGATCGAGTTGGTTTACTTTCTTTAATCATTTTAGCTTTGGGGTTAGCGATGAATGATGGATATCGTTAAAACTAAGGTTGTAAATAGCTACAACTATTGCATATAAATTTACGTAATATTTAAATGCAATGCAAGGCCCCTTTAAGAATTATTGCAAATGTTCTCCCCCATTGACTGGAATAATCACTCCATTGATCCACGATGCTTCTTCCAACGTCATTAAATACACTACTTTAGCTACATCTTGCGGTGTGGTTAATCGCTTATAGGGATTTCTAACTTTCGCGTGTTTTTCTAATTCTAGATAATTAGGTATCATTTGAAACGCCTTGGTCATGGTCGTACCGGGTTGGATACAATTTGATTTAATATTGAAAGGTGCTAACTCAAGAGCTAAAGATCTGGAAATCGCCTCCAAACTAGCTTTGGCCGCCGACACAGCCGCATAATTCGGCCACGTTCGGTAACTACCTTCACTGGTAAAGCTGAGAATTCTTGCATCATCCTCAAAAAGCGATTCATCCAGCAGAGACTTCGTCCATTGATATAAACTAACACCCATGCTACCAATTGTTAAATGAAAATCATCCGCAGCCAAGCCATTTTTTCCAGCTTGAATTGATTTCAAATTACCTTTGGCTATCGAGTGTAATAATACTTTGATTTTTATGGTCGTTGAGATATCTTTGATAGCATCTACGACCGCTCTCATTTTAATCGGGTTGACAGCATCGATATTGAATGATTCTAATTCTACATTAAAGGCCCGTATCTCATCAAATTGTTCGTTTACTTTCGACATATCACTGCGACGATCTCGATGGACTATAATTAAATTTAGGCCGTGCTTTGCCAACATTCTTGCAGAGGCTAAGCCCATTCCACTGCTTCCCCCTAGAATAATTCCCCACTGATTTTTACCTCGAAATGCTTGCATGAGATTACCATTTTAGTAAAACACGTTGCGCTGAAAATCCCGGACCAAAACTCAACATCAAACCATGCGTCCCTTTCGAAGGATTTCTGTCCATAAATCGTTCTAAAACGTAAAGCACCGTGGCACTGGACATATTACCATATAATCGCAGGACTTCTTTGGTATCATCTATATTTTTGCCCATGGCTCCGAATAGATTTTCAACGGTCAATACGATTTTCTTACCCCCCGGATGAAATATCAAATGATCTACATCCTCCATTTTCAACTGATTTCTTTCTAGAAAAGGGTTGATAATTTGCGGAAAATGTTCTTCAATTTTCTCTGGAACCGATTTATCCAACACCATTTGTAATCCTGTATTCCTTAATCGAAATCCCATCATATGTGCCGCATCATAAAAATGGTACATACTTTCGTCTAAGATTACAGGGCCTTCCGCCTCTTCTTCAGAAGATAATAATACACAAGCGGCACCATCTCCAAAAATAGCCGCACTTACGATATTTACCATTGAATAATCTTCCAGTTGAAAGGTAGCTGTAGGTGATTCAATCGCCACCACGGCTGCACGTTTACCTGGATTGGCCTTTAAAAAGTTTTTAGCATATATAGTTCCTGAAACACCAGCTGCACAACCCATTTCTGTTACGGGTAATCGGACCACATCCTGTTTCATGCCTAAATCATTGATCAAGAAGGCATCCAAGGATGGAATCATAATCCCTGTACAGCTCACTGTTATGATAAAATCAATCTCATCCGCAGCCCATCCAGCTTTATTTAAGGCCTTTTCCAGTACATCTTTTCCTAGTTTTTTAACCTCGCGTACATAAACCTCATTTTTCTCTTCAAATGAGGTATTTTCAAAAACTTCCTCGGGAGACATAATCGAATATCGCTTATCTACAGCAGCGTTCTCAAAAATCTTTTTAACCTTTCTTTGAAATCGTTCTTCTTGACCATGCAACCATAAATCTAAAAAGGGCATGATCTCATCTGTAGTCCGAGTATGTTGGGGTAAACTCTTCGCTACGGCACTAATTTTAACACTCATACATTTTCAATTATCCATAAATACCGAAAAGCCCATTTCCACTTCAGGCTAATTTTTAAATCGGCATTATTGTTCTTTATCAATTGGTTATATTTTTTAAAATCTCTTGGTTTAAATCCTCGTTTTATAGAAATCAGCCCATCAATTCTATTCATTTGATTCAAATTAAATACGACAGAAATCAGTTGAAACAGTCGGTAAGCTAACTTACTACGATGTAAATCGTTAATAATTATTCGAATCTTTTCCTTACACAAATTAGAAATCCAATCTTGAATGGTACGATCATCAAAATGGTGCAAGGTTAAAGTGGCTAACAAAACGTCAAATTCCAGTTTTTCAAATTCATCCGAAAATATATCCAAGGCAAGATATTCAATTTCTGGAAAAGAAGTCGATAATTTTTTGGCATATTTTATGGTACCAGGATTCGCATCAACACCAATTACTGACACGGCTCGATTCCTTTTTCTAGCCAATTTCACTACTTGTCGACACATATCTCCATTACCGCAACCAGCATCTAATATGACGAGTTTGTCCTTTGTTTTACGAAAGATCTGATCAATACTTTTTACCGTAATTCGATTTCCGCCTAGCCAATAATTAATATTTGCGATCTGATCTAGACCATCTTGAAAATCCTCTCCTCCTAATTCGAAATCATCCATGATTTCCTCTTCATCCGATCTTTTAGAAAAATCTAAAGACATATATCCATTAGTTTATAGCTTGAAATCTAGCAGCGGTCAGTTGTTTCCCGTGCGTTTGTTTAATAATCAAAGGAACAAAACCCTTAAATAAAGGAATCAAATTCATCAGTCTATTACTCCATTTATGTCGTTCAAACAACGCTTGTATAAGTCTTCCTGTTTTAATTCGCTTTTTGAAATGTCGATTCCAGGTTGCAAGATACTGCTCTTCTATCCGATTTCTCAGTTGAACATCGAAATCATGTTGGATCAATACCTCAACGGCCAATTTTGCTGAGTGAATGGCCATAGCCATTCCATTTCCAGCCAATGGATGTATCATACCGCCTGCATCACCAATCATCAAAACATGGTCGACCACCTTTTCTCGGTCTCCAAAATAAATCTGACTGATGGATAATGGTTTATCCCATGCCAATCTTCCTGTATCAAATAATTGCTTCAAACTTCCGTTTGAGGATAATACATATTGTTGTAGTTTGGCGATATCTCGATAACGCTCAAAAACGGATTGATGAACCAAATAACAGGCATTTACCAAGCCTGTTTCAACGCGAGAAATACCACAATATCCACCTTCAAAATGATGTAAAGCCACCTCTTCTTCAGGATGATCAAAATGATAATGGGCTTTTACTGCCAACCAAGGCGTTCTTTGTGTTGAAAATGCTCGTTTTAAGGAGCGATCGAGAATAGAACGTTTGCCGAAAGCGCCCAAACAAAATTTCGCTTGAATCAATGTTTTATTCGCATTTTCAATGTCAAAACGGAGATCGTGAAATTCAACGCGTTTAACTGATTCGAAACGAAACATTACTCCTAATTCAGTGGCCTTTTGAAATAAAATATGATCCAAGGAATAACGACTGATTCCGAATCCACCTAGTGGTAATTTACACGCCACAGATTTACCATTTTCACTCGTAAGACGAAAATCTTTGATATCCACACTAAAATTATCCACATCTACACCCAAAGAATGCAGATAAGGTTTCACCTCATTGGACACATATTCGCCGCAGACCTTATGCTTTGGGTATTTATTTTTTTCAATAATACATACCTCTTTTCCAGCTAACGCAAGATGTATTCCTGCCGATAGGCCTGCCAATCCTCCACCTATTATTACTATTTCAAAAAACGGTATGTTCAAACTATAATTTTATAAATATATAAGGCCCTTTTTCGGCACCCCACACTTGATTTCCTTGGTCATCAAATCCCTGATCCCAACTTGTGACACTGTTTTTTTCCACGACCACTTTGGAACTGGCATAGCTGGCACCTCTCAAAGTGCTTTTACAAGCCTCTGCTTTGGTAGATCCACCATACCGTTTCTTACCTTGTCGATCTAAATAAACCGCACATCCTTCACGCTCTTCTAAAATACTTTCATCAAACTCATCAAAAAAAGACGCGTCCTTCCAATGCCCAATAAAACGTTCTTGATTTTTTAATGTATACACCTTGCTTTCTATGGTGTTAGCATCAACTGATTTCAATTCATATATTCGAACTCGATACGGTTGATCCTGTTTAGAAAACAGAGCCTGTTCCACATACAACCAACGACTTCCACTTTTAGCTTGCCATATAGGATACATGTGTAAACTGATATTAAAATAACTGGAATCAGCTTCAGCTTGTTCCTGAGAAGAATAAGACCCTTGCATTATACTGAATAACTCATCCAATTGCTGGCCTTCTTTTTTTAATGTTTTACCGGATGAAAAACTGCAAGAAAACTGTCCGAAAATCAATATTAAAATGAAAATACGAATTGCCATAAACAAATTGTTGTGCTCTAATGTACGTATATTTTATTTTTTCTTACATTCGCAACCATCATAAAATAAAATAATATGGGCTCATTTTCTACAAACTGTCTGATATTTCTGTTTTTAGTCGCTTTTTCCTTTGGGGCTTACGCCCAAAATCAACCACCGGCAAGTTCTGCGGCCTCACGCATTGAAAGTGCGCAAGAAAAACTACAACAAATCGAGCAAAGTCTTTTTGCAGGAATTCAGGCCAGCAATATTGGCCCGACGGTTCAAAGTGGACGTGTAGTAGATGTAGATGTGAATCCAGAGGCACCACATGAGTTTTATGTGGCCTATGCATCAGGTGGATTATGGAAAACGATCAATAATGGAGCCAGTTTTGAACCGCTTTTTGATCACGAAATGGTCATGACCATTGGTGACATAGCTGTCAATTGGAAAAGTAATGAAATTTGGATTGGTACGGGAGAAGTCAACTCAAGTAGATCTTCCTATGCCGGAGTCGGAATGTACTATTCAAAAGATGGCGGAAAATCATGGACCCATAAAGGGTTGGATGATACTCACCACATCGGTAAAGTGATTATTGACCCTACTAATGACCAAACAGTCTATGTTGCGGCATTGGGACATTTGTACTCATCCAACGAGGACCGTGGTTTATATAAAACAACGGATAATGGAAATTCTTGGAGCAAGGTATTGTACATATCAGAAAATACCGGAATTGTTGATTTGATCTTGGACCCGAAAGACGCTAACACCCTTTACGCTGCCGCTTGGGAGAGAACAAGAAGGGCCTGGGATTTTACAGAATCTGGTTCAGAATCTGGCATTTATAAATCTTCGGATAAAGGAGCTAATTGGACTAAAATGAACAAGGATAAATCTGGATTTCCAAATAATGATGGAACAGGACGTATTGGCCTTTCCATGAGTTATGATGGTGATCAATCGGTTTTGTACGCATTATTGGACAATTACAATCGAAGGCCCGCTGAGAATAAAACGACGACCGGTTTGCAAAAAGATGCTTTCAAAAGTATGTCAACGAAGGATTTCCTTTCATTAGAAAATGAAAAATTAGATGCTTTTCTTAAAAATAATGGATTCCCACAGAAATACACGGCAGAAGCTGTGAAGAAAAGCATTAAGAAAGGAGATGTTCAGGTAGAAGATATCGCTTTTTTCTTAGAGGATGCCAATCGATTATTGTTTGATACACCGGTTATTGCAGCTGAATTATACAAGAGTTTGGATGGTGGAAATACTTGGAAGAAAACGCATACCGATTACTTAGACCGTGTTTACAATAGCTACGGTTACTACTTTGGTCTGGTTAGAGCCGCTCCAAGTAATCCAAATATTGTTTACATCGCTGGAGTCCCTATATTAAAATCCGAAGATGGAGGTCTAACCTTCGCTAATATGAATCGCGAAAATGTACATGCAGATCACCATGCCTTGTGGATTAATCCAGATAATCCCAATCATTTAATAAACGGGAATGATGGTGGCATCAATATTTCTTACGATGGTGGGCAAAATTACTTTAAATGTAATTCGCCATCCGTGGGACAATTCTATTTTATACAAGTAGATAACGCTGAACCATACCAAGTATATGGAGGATTGCAAGATAATGGGGTGTGGGTTGGAAGTCATCAATACAGCCAAAATGTGGCATGGCACCAATCCGGTCATTATCCTTATCGATCCATCATGGGTGGTGACGGTATGCAAATAGCCGTGGATAGTAGAGATAATTCAACCGTATATACAGGTTTCCAATTCGGAAATTATTTTCGATTAAATCTTGATACAGACGAACAGCAATATATTACTCCAAAACATGAATTAGGTGATCGCCCCTATCGATGGAATTGGCAATCCCCTATCCTTTTGTCCTCTCATAATCAAGATATATTCTATATGGGAGCGAATAAACTACTTCGTTCATTCAATCAAGGAGGCGATTTTGCCGAAATCTCTCCAGATTTAACTCGTGGCGGTAAAAAAGGAGATGTAGCCTATGGTACATTGACAACCATCAGTGAATCGCCATTTACATTTGGTCTTATCTACACAGGAAGTGATGATGGAATGGTATATCGCACAGATAACGGTGGCGTGGATTGGATTAATCTATCAGAATCCTTACCAGGTGAATATTGGGTTAGTCGCGTAGAAGCGAGTAGCCATGATGAAAATACGGTGTATATTAGCCTAAATGGTTACCGATGGGATGATTTCAAATCATATGTGTATGCTTCTTCCGATCGAGGAGACAATTGGACTAAAATTGGAGAAAACCTTCCCGAAGAACCTGTGAATGTTATTAAAGAAGATCCACATCATGCCAATATAATATATGTTGGAACAGATCATGGAAGCTACATTTCGACTGATTTCGGAAAATCGTTTCAACTCCTTTCTTCTGAAATTCCATTGGTTGCCGTGCATGATCTAAAAATTCAATCCAGAGATCAGCATCTTCTAGTAGGAACACACGGTCGATCCATTTACAAAATTGACCTAAGTCCCATCTATAAAATGAACACCAGTGATGAAGCGTTGATTTGCTCCGATGATATGTCGAGAAGAGCATCTTCTTCATGGGGAAACAAAAATTGGATGCGTAAATTCAATAACCCTGAACAAACATTTTTCATTTACAGTGAACAGCCAGGTAAGGCTACTATTTCATTGATGACAGGATCGGATGAATTATTGAAAAAATCAAGCATAGATTTGAAAAAAGGCTTCAATTATTACACGGATAATTTGAGTATTGACGCCAACAAAGAAAAAACTTTGCGAAAATATATTGAATCCACTGAAAAATTAGCGCCTAGGGAAAATGAACAAATATATCTAGAGTCCGGTGAATACTATTTTCTTGTTGAACAAAATGGTCAAAAAAGCAAGGTTAAATTGACTTTAAAATAAATGAAGTATACACACTTATTATTTGATTTAGACAATACTTTACTGAACTTTTCGACAGCTTCTCTGGAAGCTCTAAAAGGGGTTTGCCAAAGCTTACGATTAGAATATAATCAAGATTTTTTGGATGTTTATCACAACATCAATCACGACCTTTGGTATCAATTTGAAAAAGGGCTGATTGATACGATTACACTCCGAAAGAGACGTTTTGAAGATACTGCCAAGTATTTTGGTATTCAATCGGATGGATTATTCCTTAATCGCACCTATGTTCAAGGCATCATTCGGCATGGTCAATTTATGCCCGGTGCCAGAGAAATGCTAGATTTAGTGCGTCAAAAACATTCCATTCACATCATTACCAATGGATTGAAAGAGGCTCAACGTCCAAGATTAAAGGAAGCGAATATTTATCATTTATTCGATAGCATTACAGTGTCCGATGAGATTGGCCATGCTAAGCCCCATTTTAATTATTTCGATTATGTATGGAAGAATATGGCTTCTCCCACAAAAGAAAAAGTTTTAGTTATTGGAGATAGTCTACAATCGGATATTCTGGGAGGAAACCGATTCGGATTCCATACCTGTCTTTACGATCCCAATAAAAAACATACAGATCATAAAGCCAATTACCACATCAGTCATTTAAATGATCTGCTTGGTATCCTTGAAGAATAGATTATTCTTCTAATTTTCCTTTAATATCTGCTGGCGAATAAGCCACTGATTTGAGGACTTTCGAATCCGATTGACGATACACTAGAAAATCATCGCCGATCTGCTTAATATACGAATCAACCCCCTGTTCGTCCTTGTATTTTTTCTGTGTTGCCTCTGCTTCTTCCATCGATTTGCAAGCCTTACTCATATTTGAGCGTTGAACCTCCGAAAATAATTGGTCAAATTTATCTCCTAAACCGAATTCTAAAATGGCTCCAGATAATACATATTGAATATCACAAAAAGCATCAGCAACTTCTACGAGATCATCATTTTCAATAGCTTCTCTCAATTCTTGTAACTCTTCTTCGATTAAAGACAAGCGTAATGCGCATCTTTCCTTAGCAGGAATGGTTGGTTCCTCCAATATCGGAAGGTTAAAGGTTTTGTGAAATTCAGCTACGTCCCGTAATGCTTTTGGGTCCTTCATATTCATTTATTTGACGGCAAATATAGTTGAAAGTATCTATTTTTTTATAGTTTAGCATACGTATGAAAAGTAGCCCGATTCTATTACTATTAGCCCTTTATTTTTGGACCTTTTCTTCTTGTGTATCTCCAGAAGAAAGTGGACCTGTTTCAACGGAACAACTATTTACGAAAATTGCTCCCAAACAGTCTTCCATTCATTTTAATAACCTGATCAAAGAAGATTTTGACTTTCATCATCTAAACTGGGAATCCGTTTATAATGGAGGTGGTGTTGCCGTTGCCGATTTTGACAATGATGGTTTAGAGGATATTTATTTTACTGGGAACCAAGTCGCTGATGCGATTTATAAAAATCTAGGGGACTTCAGTTTCGAAGATAAATCTGCATCTTCGGGAATTCTAGTCAAGCCTGGCTGGTCCACTGGTGTCTCCGTAGCAGATGTAAATCAAGATGGTCTTTTAGATATTTATGTCTGTAGAATGTGGCATGAATCGGATAAAGGCGATCCATCAATACGCGAGAATTGTTTGTTCATCAATCAAGGTGATTTTTCCTTCAAAGAAGAAGCCAAGAAATATGGATTGGCCGATATGGGACATGGGACGCAGGCAAGTTTCTTTGATTTTGATCGAGATGGAGATTTGGATATGTATTTGTTAAATGCGCCATCCAATAACTACAACCAAAAATTGGAGTATATCAAGTATAATAAAATTCCATACGTACATTCGGACAAGTTATTTAGGAATGATAATGGATCATTTACCGATATAACGAAACAAGCTGGATTAATTGATTACGGCTTTGGACTAGGACTGACAACGCTGGACTACAATGATGACGGCTGGACCGACATTTACGTGGCGAACGATTTTGAGACGGCTGATCGAATGTTTATTAACCAGGGCGACGGAACTTTCAAGGACCTTGTTCAATCCAGTCTGAAACATATTTCCTTCTCTTCTATGGGCACCGATGCAAATGATGTCAACAATGATGGATTGATTGACATAGCAGTGCTCGATATGCAAAGTGCCGATCATTATCGTTCAAAAACGAATATGCCTAGTATGGATATTCAACGTTTTTGGACAAATGTGGCCCGTGGACAACATTTTCAATACATGTCCAATATGTTACAGATCAACAATGGCTACGGATTTTATAGCGATATCGCACAGCTCGCTGGAATTGCCTCTACGGATTGGAGCTGGTCCATACTTCTAGCAGATTTGGATAACGATATGCGTAGAGATATCTATATTACCAATGGACTTAATAAGGATATACGAAATAATGATTTTGCCGAAGAGATGAAGGTTTTTAGGGCTCGGGGGCCCAAAAGTCTTTTCGATTTTTCACAAAAGGTAGGCTCACAAAAAATTTCGAATCTAGTTTTTAAGAACCTTCCAGGTGCTGCTAGTTTTGAAAACACCACCAATGCTTGGGGATTGGAAGACCCTGGGTTTTCTTACGGAACAGCTTATGCAGATTTGGATAATGATGGTGATCTCGATTTAGTGGTGAATAACAATAACGCAGTTGCCAGTATTTACAAAAATCGAAGTCGACATCAATCCGATAATCATTTCATTCAATTTACTTTGACTGAAAATAACCTACCCAAAGAAAATATAAAGGTCAAACTATTTATTGGTGACCAAATATTGATACACGAGCAAAGTAGAATTCGAGGATACCAATCTTCGGTTGGTATGACATGTCATTTTGGTCTAGCCCAAAACACGACCATTGATTCAGTACATATTGAATGGGGTAATCAATATTCTATATTGAAAGAATATGCTATCGATCAACATCATCGCATTTCTTTAGAAAATGTAGAATGGAAATCGAAATCAGCTAAACAATCCGAGATTACATTTCTCAAAGAAATTACGAATCAAGTCAACTTAAAATACAGTCATCAAGAAAATCCTTTCAACGATTTCAAACGAGAAACACTGTTGCCCCACATGCAGTCAAAAAATGGTCCTTTTGTGGAACTTGGCAGTATGGATCAACAACAATATTTGTTTCTGGGCAATGCACATGACGCTGCAACTGCAGTCGTTAAGGTAAGTCAAGGTAATTATAAACTCGTATCAGGACCATGGAAAGAAGATCTCGCCTACGAAGATCAAGGTGGTGCATTCATTGATGTCGATGGAGACAAAGATCTTGATTTGATCATTGCAAGCGGAGGAAGTGAAAAAAATCATCTCGACCCCTTGTATAAAGATCGGGTCTATATCCAAGAAAATGGACAATGGACAAAACAAGATTTACTACCGGATAATCGCTTCAACAGCTCTATAGTACGAACCGCTGACCTCGATAATGACGGAGATGAGGATATTTTCATCGGAGGTCATACGATTCCTGGGCAATATCCAAAACCTAGCCCTTCCCAATTACTGATTAATGAGGCTGGAAAGTTTGTAGACAAAACGGATGCCTTCGCGCCTTCTTTAAGAAAAGTAGGTCTTGTAAATGATGCTGTTTGGACGGACTTGAATACTGATTCTCACAAGGATTTGATCGTTGTTGGCGAGTTCATGCGCCCCAGATTTTATATCAATGAAGGCGGACAATTGAAGGATAAAACAGATCAATTTATCTCCGAAGATTTATCGGGTTGGTGGTTCTCCATCAAAGAAGCGGATTTAGATCAAGATGGCCAAATGGAATATCTTCTTGGCAATATTGGTGAGAACAATAAATTCCACCCTAGCAGTAAGAAACCACTAAAAATTTATGGCAATGATTTCGATAAAAACAGCACGAATGACATCGTTTTAACTAAAACGACGGATGCTTACGGAGAAGTTCCGGTTCGAGGTCGAGAATGCAGCAGTGAACAAATGCCATTTATTAAACGAAAATTTGAAAGTTTTGATGGATTTGCGTCGGCCAATATCGTGGACATCTACGGTAAAAAAGGATTGAATGAAGGTATCGCATTACAAGCAACAGAATTTTCAAGTGGTTATCTTAAAAAGAAAGGAGAGCAATATGTATTTATCCCATTTCCTGACATGGCGCAAATTTCCGCTATACGAGATATGGAAGTGGATGATATCAATCACGATGGACTTATGGACATATTATGCGTAGGAAACGTATATGACGCTGAAGTCGAAACAACCAGACATGATGCGAGCAATGGTATTGTCATGCTTCAAGATAAAGAAGGAGTATTGCAATGTACCAATGTTCGTCAAACAGGTTTCTATACTCCGGGCAATGCTCGAAAAATAGTTAAAATTGAACAAGATGGCAAGACTCATTTTGTCGTAAGTAACAATCAATTTATAAGCCAGATTATAGAAAAGAATCCGCCCAAGTAATGAAGAAAAAGATCAATAGAAAAGAGTTTATTAAAAAAGCTGGTATAGTGAGTGGCGCATTGATCGCTGGATCTGCTTGTCAAACAGAATCAGATTCATCTGGTCCTGCTATTATCACAAAAAAACGTGTCAGTTGGAAAATGGTGACTACTTGGCCTGCAAATTTTCCTGTACTTGGAGAAGGATGTAATATGTTAGCCCAATGGGTGGATGAAATGAGCGATGGTCGATTTAAAATTAAGGTCTATGGTGGCGGTGAATTGACGCCCGCTCTACAAACATTTGACGCCGTCAGCGATGGATCCGTAGAGATGGGCAATGGTGCCGCTTATTATTGGGGCGGCAAAATGCCGGCAGCACCGATGTTTTGTTCAATCCCTTTTGGAATGTCAGCACAACAAATGAATGCCTGGATGTATAGTGGTGGTGGATATGCCTTATGGGAAGAACTATATCGTCCATTTGGAGTAAAACCAATGCCCGGCGGAAACACGGGTGTTCAAATGGGTGGTTGGTTCAACAAAGCCATGAATCATCCCGATGATTATAAAGGATTGAAAATGCGAATGCCAGGTCTTGGTGCTAAGGTTATATCCAAATTAGGAGCTGCTGCAGTGGTCAGTCCTGGAAGTGAAATATACACCAATCTAGAACGAGGCGTGATCGATGCGACCGAATGGGTCGGTCCATATCACGATTATCTCATGGGTTTTCATAAAATCGCTAAATATTACTATTATCCAGGTTGGCATGAACCGAGCGCCTTGTTGGAAAACATTATAAACATAGACGCCTGGAACAAACTACCAGCAGAATTCAAAGCTATTCTAGAAGCGGCCAGCGCTCGACAAAATATCTGGTCTTTATCAACTTTTGAAGCGAAAAACAATGAATATCTTAATAAAATTCGACAAGAGTCTGAAGTGATTATTGCCCCTTTTAACGAAAGCATTATTCAAGCTTTACGAGTTGCCACGGACGAGGTAATGGAGGAATTAATAGAATCT
Source organism: Saprospiraceae bacterium (assembly GCA_020628475.1). Classification (GTDB taxonomy): domain Bacteria; phylum Bacteroidota; class Bacteroidia; order Chitinophagales; family Saprospiraceae; genus JAHDFB01. The sequence continues at coordinate 22,488 of JAHDFB010000045.1, forward strand.
GATGCCACGAGTAAAAAAGTTTATCAAGCATATACCACTTTTCGTAAAGGCATCTCAACATGGAATTCTTATGATATTCTATAGATAAGATTCTGTTCTTACTTTTTTGCTTTACTATAAATTTCGAAATTCAGAATCCACATCTTCTAATAAACTTGTGCTAAATACATAATTCTCAGAACTTTACACCGAGAACATTTGGCTATATGCGCATTTTTAATTAACTTCGAATCCTACACACTTCACCTTTAAAAACTTTATACATTTCAACTATTTTTTTTCCTTTTTATCTAATATCAGTCTAACTGATCAAAAATCTTTATTATGAAAAATTTTCGATTTGACCGTTTTGGTCAAGCCATCTCCATGTTCCTATTCGTTGTCTTTTTTATTAGTTCCTGTACAACGAAATCTGAGTTTGAGGGACGTGAAGTCATGAACTTGGATGAAATTAAAGCAGATCTTACTGAAAAAATCAAGCAAGCCAAAGAAAATCCTGCAACATGGTCCACCAGAGATTATGAATGTGATCCCCCAGATCATGAAAACTGTATCGTTCTAAGCTATGAATTAGAAGGGCTCATTGATATTACCCATTGTGTGGGTGGTGTTCACGACGAATGCTTATTGGGAGGAGCTATGCATGTTACGCTCTGTATTGATGAAGAACAAAATGTACTTGTCAATTTTGAGGAAGAAGTATTCTGGCACCATATGGACTGTATCATTGATCACGATGAGCATTTTGATCACCACCATGTGGGGCATTGGGAATGTGAGCATGATGCATTTTATGATTACTATTATGACGAAATGATGGGTATTGTTTTAGATATCCTAGACGATGATCTGACATCTTGTGACTCCCCTACTACGAATGTGATTTCAAGATATTCTAAGGAAAGCTGTGTCACCTACTGTTTGGCTGGCGAAGAACCTTATTGGTACGTAGAAATCGTGGACTGTGGCAATCGCATGGCTTGCTGTGCGCTATTAGAAAGTTGGTGTGTCAATGATGCTGGAGAAGTGATTAAAACTTTTATCAGTAAAGATCAAATTGGCGAATGTACACCAAGTAGTTCCGAACATCCTTGTCCCCTTAGTAAAAAAGGTCATCAATTCTATCCTTGTCAAGCAAGAACTTGTAGATAAGAGATACCTAAAGATTAGCTCGTTCATGGAACGAGCTAATCTTTTTATGCTATCATTATATTCTTGCCTTTCTCTATGTGTTATCATTTACGTGTCGTCAAACGCTTTAATCCATCATTGACTTTTTGGATATTATTATGTACCTTGATCCAAACCGCAAACATTCGTGCACGAACAAGATAACCAAAGAGACCAAAGCACTCAACGAACACAATCGGTCGCCAATCAAGGTGGCTCATCTAACGGGACTTTTATTCAAGCTCCTAGCTACCAAGTAAATGCTGCAACACAAGGAGATGGAGATCCTGGTTGCGATTGTTATACCAATATCAAAGATGTCATACAGCAACAAGTGGATGCTTGGGGAACGGATGAAGAAGCCATTTATGCAGCCATTCGTCAATGTCCCATGCGAGAAAAATTGAAAGGTGACATGTATGCCTTGAAGGATTTACGTAGTGAAATGGGCGGTCACGACTTGTGGAAGGCCTACCTATTAATCACTTATGGAACGGAGGCAAATTTCCCTCAGGAAATTAATGATATTTGGGATGCTACAAAAGGTATGGGAACCGACGAAGACAAAGTGTTCAAGGCCTTAGAATCCATGGATGCACAAACCCGAAACACCTTCGGGCTCGGTTATATATTAAAAGCGGAGATGAGCGGTGATGATCTCACCAAGGCTCTGGGTATCATGAATCAAAGAAGTCATTCCGGTGATAGTATTCAAGGAAATATCTTTGGTGATCCCGGTGCAGAACGTGGTGTACATGATTTTGTTATAAATACGGACAATGCCGTAGAACTAATTGGTGCTGAATTTCAAGGTGCCGGTACTCAGTCGTTAACTCAGGCCATGATGGACCTTTACGATCCGGCCGATGCGAGTAAAGTAGACAGTGCTCTGGGAGTGGTAGCAACCTCCAGAGGTATTACCGTTGATCAGGCCAAAACCCAATATGCTTTCGCCATTTCCAAGCGAAAAGCAGGTATTGCTTATTACAAAAATAATAAGTTCAAAAAAGAACACCCGGAGCTAGTCTGGGATGAAAATATACACAGTCCTGCTCCTGCTCTAACTGCTGAGAACATGCCTTTTACTGCAACCAACGCTCAACTAGCTTTTGGTAAAATAGTGGGTGATGTTTTCGGTATTGATGCGGTATTTGGTTCTATTATGAGTCCTACAGGAGGCATGGCTGGTGGTGGCAATGACCGAGTCATGGGTGTGGCTAATGGCAGTGCCATTGCCCTGCATGGTGCTGTTCACGATGCTGGTGGATATCTTAAAAACTGTTTTGATATCGGACCGGGATACGACTATTTCCAAAATGAAGCTGGCTCCGATCCAACGCACCACTTAGCTGGACAAACCAACATCCGTTGGTGGATTGAACAGTATGAAGCGAAAGGTATTGAGCGCGGTGCTATCAATGGGCGCTATCAATCATTTTTAGCGAATAATGCTTACAAAGGGGCAGCTTTCGCAAAAGATTTTACCCAATTAAATCTAGAACAGAAAAAAGAAGTGCTCGGAATCATCGTCGGTACCAATACTATCATCCTGAATCAATTAGATATTGACAATGATGATCGTGTAGCCGAAGTCCAAGAAATGATGGACCTCAGTTCGGATGAAGACCGAGTAGCTTTAGCCAATCATTATTATGAAAACGATCAATTTGGTAGTATCTTAGCTGCATCAGCAATCAATAGAATCATGAAACCTCATGTGGATCAAGATGTGTATGATGACTATCTGGCCAGAATGATGTCTGGATATTGATTGAATTAAGTATCCATCGCAATGAACATCAAGCTATTATCACTATTGTCTATATTGTTCTTTTTTCAATGTTCAACGAACAGTCAAACTACGATTATGAAAGCTCCTGAAGAAAAACCACCCGTACTATTACATACGACTGGTTTAGAAAATCCGAATGCTCCTTTGCTTTATGAAGTATATTTTCAAACGAATTCTGGAAATGCTCATGCTTATAAAGTTTTTA
>JAHDFB010000046.1:0-6251 GCA_020628475.1 Saprospiraceae bacterium
ATTTTTATGCATATAAGTTTTGTTGATATTGTGGCTAACATAGTTATATGTCTAGCACGACAGTGCCATATGCACTAATATCCATATCGATCCTTCCACATAGCTGATAATTTTTCTTTAAAGCGTTTCTCGGCTGGATTTTCTTGCGGCGAGTAAAAGACGGTTTTGCTCGCTTTTTCAGGTAGATACTCCTGATTAACATGATTTCCTTGATAGACATGAGCATATTGATAGTCTTTTCCGTAATTCAGTTCTTTCATCAATTTTGTTGGCGCATTCCTTAAATGAAGCGGAACGGATTCATTCGGAAATTTTTTTACATGTTCCATGGCTAGACCAATGGCTTCATAAGCCGAATTACTTTTCGGAGAACAGGCTAAATAAATAGCACATTGTGACATAATAATCCTAGCTTCAGGATAGCCTATCTTATGACAGCTATCCATGGTTGTATTGGCAAGTAGTAAGGCATTCGGATTGGCTAGACCAATATCTTCGGATGCCAGAATAATCATTCTCCTACAAATAAATTTGATATCTTCACCACCTTCAATCATACGGGCTAAATAGTATACTGCCGCGTTGGGATCACTACCTCGCACACTTTTTATGAAGGCAGAAATAATATCATAATGCATCTCCCCATTTTTATCATAAATGGAGAGATTCTCTTGAATAATGGATTCTACTAGCGCATTGGTGATTTCAATCTTTTCAGTATCCTGAATACTTTGCACGACGGTTTCAAAACCATTTAGCAATTTCCGGGCGTCTCCGCCAGAATATTTAAGCAGCGCTTCCGTTTCTTGAAGTTGAATATTTTTTGATTTCAAGTAGCTATCCTTTTCGACCGCATTATGTAACAATTCGACGAGTTGTTCTTTATTCAAATGTTCTAAAACATATACACGGCACCGCGATAAAAGGGCGGGAATCACTTCAAAAGAGGGATTTTCTGTAGTGGCGCCAATCAGTTTGATGGTGCCATTTTCAACAGCTCCTAATAACGCATCTTGTTGAGACTTGGAAAATCGATGAATCTCATCAATAAATAATAAAGGATTAGGCTTCGAAAATAAATGCGATGATTTAGCCTTAGCAATAGCATCGCGTATATCTTTAACACCTGCATTAATCGCACTTAATTCGATAAAAGGCCTATCTAATTCACTGGCAATGATCCTAGCTAAGGTTGTTTTGCCGACTCCTGGAGGGCCCCAAAATATCATGGAACCAATATTTTTTTGTTTTAAAGCGGTTCGAATAACGGCATGATCTCCAACGATGTGTTGTTGTCCTAAATAATCATCTAAGTTTTTTGGTCGAAGTCTTTCTGCTAAAGGAATATCCATCTCGATATGGCTTTCGCCAAAAGTAAATCTTTTGAATCGAAAAAAAAATTCATCTTTATTGCAGCGTTCATCAAAAAAATAGATTCATAGCTACATAGGTATGTATTTACCGACACATAAATAAGCGAATAATACTTGAAAAAGATACAAATTATAAAACCTTCGTTTCACTATCTACTACTATTGCCATTGATGTTTTTTGTCAGTTGTCATAAGGATGTTAGTGAAACGAAAATCGTAGATACACGCATTCCTGGACCAGAGATCGTTGAACAATATGATGGTGATTTGACCGTTTTATTAACGGATTTAATCGGTACTCCCATTCCAGATGCTACCGTATATGTTTACGATCAGTCCTTGGAAAGTAATAAGGAAGGTATAGCGTCATTCAAAAACATACCCTTGGATAAAACTGGAACGCATGTAAAAGCCTTGAAAGAAGGATATTTGTTTGGATCAAATATTTTTCATCCTACGGAAACTGAAAATTATATAGTGGTTCAAATGTTGCCGATTCAAAATTTGTCTACGTTTAATTCAACCGATAATGTTGCCATTGAAATTCAAGGTGGGGGGCAGTTGCAGATTGAATCTGGTACCTTTGAATATCCGGATGGAACTCCATATAATCAGGAAGTTTCTTTATTCAGTTATTATATCAATCCTGAGCAAACGAACTACGGTCAACAATTACCTGGAGATCATACTGGAATCGCGAAAAATGGAAGCACTAAAGCATTAGAAATAATGAGCTCCGTGGCTGTTTTCGCTTATGATCAAGAAGGAGCTGATCTTCAAATTAAAGATGGAAAGACCATAGCATTATATGCTCCTGTATCAGCCGATAAAGTCGATTTACTGCCGGAGACGATGAGTAGCTGGAATTTCGATGAAAATTTAACTACTTGGACAGAGGCAGATGTTGCTTTCAGAGATGATCAATCTGTATTAATGGATATCCAAAGCTTGGGTTTTTGGTCTTGTGCAAGAGCGTCTAATTTTAAATACCTAAAAGGGCGAGTACAGGGTTCCAATGGAAGGAATATGTCACATATTACGGTCCAATTAGAAAGTGATTTTTCGGTTGGTGCGACACTAACGGATGGAAATGGAAGTTTTTATCTTAAAGTGCCTGAACAAAAAGATATGAAATTGCAATTAACACATCCTGCATGCAATGAAATTTTGTATCAAGAAAATGTAGAGGCATTGAGTAATGATTTCGAGTTAGAGGATATTATAATAAATACATCTGATGTGCCGACCTTATCTGGTTTTATAAATTGTAATTCGGAAGCTGTCACGAATGGTTTAGTATATTGTAAAACAGCATATTATACTTATGTGATTGAAGCAGATGAACAAGGTCAATTTAGTTTGTTCTTGTTGGAGGCATTGTGCGACAATACGTTGGAGTTTGAGTTGTATGGTATTGACCAATCTACCGATGATGAGAGTGTAGAACTGACATACAGCTATGCCGAAGGCAATGATCTTATTGTAGATGTTTGTGCAGATTGTAATTTTCAAATTAATGTGACAGACGAAATTTTAGATTATTGTGATTTATTGGTTCAATTGACCGTTAATGTCCAGTCTGGTTCTGGGGATTATTCATATAACTGGGAGGATGGATCATCTGGAATTTCAGTAACGGTTACAGAAAATGAAGATTTCTGTATTACGGTAACAGATAATGTAACCATGTGCCAAGTAACAGGCTGTAAATCATTCATTGCACCAGATCAATTGTTGCCAGGAAGTATTTCTAAGCAAATGATCGATTGTTATAATTTTGGATCATTGGATATTGAAATGGTCGGAGGTAAATTACCGTATAATTTTTCTTGGACGGGACCTGGTGGTTTTGTCAGCAATGAGGCCGTTGTCAGCGATCTTTCTGAAGAAGGCACCTATGTTTATGTGGTAACCGATGGAAATGATTGTACCTATGAAGGCTACGAAGTCGTAGAAAATATTGCGGTTGATATTGATCTTAATGTTTCGACGACAGACTTTAATAATGTCATATGCGACGATGAGCCAAAGATCTTATTCTTAGACTGTGCTTCTTGCGGAGTGGACTTAAGTACTGCTGAATGGATATTACCAGATGGATCCAACTATACCGGACAAGAATTGAATGCGGATTTAGCGGGAATATACCAAGTGACCTTTAATTCGTTAAATTGTTTTGCGGAAGGATCTATACAATTACAAAAGGCAGACTTTAACGAACCGATCATTGATTATAATTGCTTAGGAAATGGGAATTACGAGCCTTATGTTACGAATTTAGAAAGCGGATATAGTGCTGAATTTCCGATTCTCACTGCGGAACTGATGATCTATGAATTTAATCTGTTTGTTAATGCTGAATATACGATCAACTCACCATATGCATCCTGTTCTAAAACCTTTGACTTGGATTTGCCAAGATTTGATGGAATGTCCATAGAAGCAGTGAATCATACGAGTTGTGATACCTGCGACGACGGTTCTATCAATTTGATCATAGATGCGCAAAATTGTTCGAATTGTATATTCGAAGATTATTATATTTATAGAGAAGAAGATTTACTAACTGATTTGAAAATTCAGAATAGTCAAAATAACCTGGAAGCTGGAAATTATTATGTTGTCGCAAAATCTGAAGAAGGCTGCATTTTAAATTCCTTTTCCGTTATTATAGAGTAAACAACTACTATTGTTCGAGATCAATAAAATATTGGATAAATGCCTGAAAGGTGAACAACGTGCTCAAACGGAGTTGGTACGGCACTATGCCAAAAAGTTACTGCCAGTTTGTAAACGATATGCACCAGATGATCATTTGGCTCAAGATGCTCTACAGGAGACTTTTATTAATACCTTTAGATATCTGGACAAATATTCAGGTAAAGGTTCATTTGATGCGTGGATCAGAAGAATAGCAGTGAATTGTTCACTGAGCCTACATAAAAAATTAAATTTTAGGTATCAGCAAGTGGATACGGCCAATGATTATATTCTTCCGCCTATCGATCCATCCATATATGCACATCTGGATAATGAGGAATTGTTGGAAATTGTTAAACAGCTTCCAAAACATTATTACATGGTTTTTAACTTGTATATTATAGAAGGATATGATCATAAGGAAATAGGAGAGATGCTAGGAATCGGAGAGAGTACCTCGAGATCAAATCTATCTAGAGCACGACAAAAATTGATAGGAATACTTAAAAAAAAACAAGCATTCGAATTCGCTAGCAAAATAGCGATTTGAAATGCGAAAAAATAGAATAATGGAATTAAATAATTTCGAAAAACACTTAAAAACATCCCTTCATAATATGGAGGAAGAGGTGGATGTGGCTAAGTTAATGAAAGCTATTCAGCCCATTGAACCGAAACGAAAAAAGAAGGGTTTATATATAGCTTCCGTCGTCGCTGTAATGGTTTTACTAGCGGGTAGCTCTTACTATTTAACACCTTCTAACACATCAACAGATAAAGCTTTATCCGTTTTGACAACGGATTTGTCCCATGATCAAAACGAATTGAACAACGAATCCTCCGAGTATCCAAGTGCACCAGTAAAAAAAGAACAATTTTCAGAACAATATCAACTTGTTGATCGGAATGTAGAGCTTTCAGAGTCGGAAAGCCGTAATTATATACAACATATAGAACAAGCCACTTCCAACATATACGAAATTCATAAAACGAAACGTTCTGTACAACAAAGCCTTGAAGATTCAAGAAATGGCTCAACAAATTTTCTTGGATCCCGAACGAAAACAACAATTACGGATCGTGCTGATGTAAGCAAGAATGGATACCAATTGGCCGTTCGTCAAAATGTCGAATCAACAACAAAAGATATTAATCTAGTTCAATCTACTAAGCTTAAATCGCTTGGAATGATGAACTTAGAAACGGAAAGTGATATTAATTTGAAATTAATATCTCCAAAACAGGTAGATTGTCCTACATTTGTGGAAAATCCGTGGATTTTTGATTTTGGCACGGTTATGGGACTATCCAATCCAACGAAATCACTCACCAAGAAAACAACAGAAATACTACCGGCCTATGCATCTCGTGCTACAAATGAAAAGTCATTGGAAGGCCTTGATCTCGAATTATATATAAGTGCTAAACGCGCGAGATGGCCGGTATTTTTAAAATCTGGAATCAATTATTCCCGATGGTCCGAAAGGATGAAAATAGAAGAAGACTACACCGAGATTGACACCATTCAAGGCATTATTTCCATTACTACTTCAGAAACAGGGGATACCGTCAAATACATTTATGGCGATATATATGTAGAACGAGATGTTCAAATCCGTCAAAGTATTCATTACTATATTAATAGAATAGATATTCCATTATCAGTGGTTTATGAAAAGGAGTATGGCGATCACGCTTTTCAAATGGAATTTGGAACCAGATTCAATGTATCTACCTTTGCACGTGGGTTGATTTACAACAATCAACTCGAATTTTCAGAGGCTTCCTCTGCTATCTTTAGACGATTAACAGGATTAAACTATTTCGGTAAGCTACATTATCGATATTATTTGAGTAACAATAGTTATGTTGGAACTCAACTGTATTATCAATATATCCCGGGAGATTTTGCCTCAAATACGAATAATATCAGTCAAACCTATACAAATTATGGTATGGGCTTTTATTACGGATATCGCTTTTAAGTCGAAGGAACATGTTGGATTTAATGCAGGAAATTCAATCTGTTTTCAAAGAATCTGCTAATCCGGAAAAACAGGTTCAAATGGAAAACTATATGAAGAATAAGTTTTCCTATTTCGGTATTGCTAGCCCCATACGAAAGGAAATTTCTAAATCTTGGTTAAATATCCTTTAGTAAAATAGTTCCTTCAGGAG
>JAHDFB010000046.1:6261-25070 GCA_020628475.1 Saprospiraceae bacterium
AAATCTTGGTTAACTGCTTTTAAAAAATCAAATCTCGAAGAAGTATTACAATATTCAAAAACTTTGTGGTTACTTCCTCAAAGAGAGTATCAATACCTGGCGATGGATCTATTGATGAAACATAAAAAATCCCTCCAAACTCAACACTTACATTTCGGCGAAACCTTGATTCAAGAAAAAAGTTGGTGGGATACCGTAGATCTTCTGGCTACTAATTATTTTGGTAGTATTCTGCAAAAAGTGCCTTATCAGGAGCAAAAGGATTATGTCGAGTTTCTCTCTGGACATGAAAATATGTGGATGAATCGAGTCGGAATGATTTATCAATTAAAATATAAGGATCAGACCACAACAGAATTTCTTGAAATAGCGATTCTACCACATTTAGAGTCTAAAGAATTTTTTATTCAAAAAGCCATTGGATGGGCATTAAGACAGTATTCCAAATTCAATCCAACCTACGTCCGTTATTTCTTAGAAGAATATGAAATGGCCAATTTAAGTAGTAGAGAGGCCAGTAAGTATCTATAAATGAAACTTTTGTCTGCATTATTGTAGGCTTCTATCAAAGTCACGACGCTTTTTTCTTAAGAATTTTGAAACAATTAGAATTCCATCATTATTTTAGTGTTATATAAACTTTGATAATGATAAAAACTCACAAAATCACCTTAGGTCCTCTTCATATTCTTTTTAGCGTCCTGTTCGTAGTAAGCCTTTTTAGTTTAGTTGGCTTTAATTATTTCAACGAATCACCAGACAGATTGGTTTACGATCAAGTGGAGAATAATCAAGACTGGCTGAAAATTAAAGAAGGCGTCAAAATTTCTAGAGAAGATGTTTTACACACGTATAAAAAACAATTAGGCCTAAGTGATAAAGATGACTTGGTACATATACGAGATGATCAAGATCAGATGGGTAATGTCCATGCTCGATACCAACACTATCATAGAAATATCAAAGTTGAAGGAAGCCAATTATTGATACATTTGAAAGATGAATTGGTGTATTTGGTCAATGGAACGATCATTCGGGATTTAAACGTTGATCATCCACAAATTGTCACGGAGCAAGAGGCATTGGCCACAGCCATTTCTTTAGTTCCTGCCGAAAGTTATATGTGGGAAAGTCAAATCGCAGAAAATATGATCAAGAAGATTGAACATGATCCTCAAGCGACCAACTTCCCTCAAGCGGAGAAGGTTTTGGTACATCCGAGCTTCGATCGTACTTCTACCGATTATAGAATCGCTTACGATATCACGGTGCACTCTATGGAACCAGAACAAAAAGAACGATTTTTCTTGGATGCGCAAACTGGAGAAATTTTATTACACCTGAACTTACTACACACGGGGAGTAGCCATGGTATAGCAGAGACGAGATATCATGGTACACAAAATATTATCACTGATTCTATTGCGGTTGATTCGTTTCGATTGATAGATACCGTGCGTTCTGCTGGTATTTACACATATAATGCAAGAAGGTCTACCAATCTCGAAAATGCCGTTCATTTTCACGATGGTGACAATTATTGGGACAATTTCAACGATGATCAGGATGAAGTAGCTACGGATGTCCATTACGGTGCAGAAATGACTTACGATTATTACGCTTTTTTGGGGCAAGATGGACTGAATGGAGACTCCGTGTCCTTCATTAGCTATGTTCATGTTGATAATAACTGGACCAATGCGACATGGAATGGAATGTTCGCTAGATTTGGTGATGCTTCTTCGCCCAATTCGCCATTAGCAGCTCTTGATGTAGTGGCCCATGAATTTACGCATGGTTTGACAGATTACACGGCAGATTTGGTATATATGGATGAACCTGGAGCGTTAAACGAGTCTTTTTCTGATATATTTGGTACTGCCGTCGAATTCTATGGAGATCCGGCTACGGCGGATTACCTCATTGGTGAGGACTTTATAGCAGATGGAGGATTCAGAAGTATGTCTGATCCAAATGCCTTTGGAGATCCAGATACCTACTTGGGGACGAGTTGGCAAATAGGCGGTGGAGATAACGGAGGTGTTCATACCAATAGTGGTGTTCAGAACTATTGGTTCTATTTATTGGCAGAAGGAGCTGTTGGAACGAACGATTTTGGCAGCGATTTTGAAATAGAAGGCTTGGGAATCAATGAAGCTGCGAAAATTGCCTATGGTAATTTGAAAAATTATTTACTGGTTAACTCCAATTATAATGACGCGCGAATAGGAGGCATTCAAGCTGCTATCGATTTGTATGGAGATTGTAGTAATGAAGTGATTCAAACCACCAACGCTTGGTATGCCGTTGGTGTCGGAAATATATTTGCCAGATCTGATTTTGAAATGTTGGCGATTACAGGTCCAGATTTAGTGACTTGTGGTGTGTCAGATCAAGAGCAAGTTTCGGTTTTAATTCGTTACAACGAGTGTGAGGTCAATCTTGCAGCCGGTACAATGGTTCCGATTAGCTATCGAATCGATAATGGTCTAGAAATTACAGAAGAATATACCTTAACCGAAGAATTGGTACCTGGAGATAGTATTTATTACACCTTCAATCAACCGATATCTGAATTTGCCAATCCGGGAAATTATGAAATCGCTGTACGTGTCCATTACCCAGAAGATAATTCTGATTATAATAATGTATTACGTGTTCCTTATGAAAGGATTTTTGCTCAGAATACGGACATGTCTATGAATCAAGTAGTATCTCCAATTTCGGATTGCTATATGGCGATAGAACCAATTATACTTCAATTATCCTTTGAAGGCTGTGATTCCATCATGGCAGGGGAAAGTATGCAGGTGATGTACCGATTGGATCAAGGGGAATGGGTAGAGCAAACACTGGTCCTAGAGAATAATTTATATCGAGGAGATGCCTTCGAATTGGAAATGAATGAAACGGTAGACTTTTCGGAGATGAGAGAATATACGATTGACGCTATGGTCATGTATGCATCCGATACGGTGCACTACAATGATCTATCTTCAGAGCATCTAGTCGATAATCCGAATCCATTACAATATGAAGTTTTGATGACCTTTGAAAGTGAAGATGGTTCTTCATTAGACAGTTTTTATACGGTGAATGGAGGAAATATGGCAATCAGCATTGAAGATAGTGTAGGATTTGTCAAAACGAAAGGAATTCGATTTACGGGGGGAGATGTGTTGAGTGATATTGAAAGCGGGAAGGCAGAATTGCCAACCAATTCGAATGTTTGGGATGTTAATCCTTCCTACAAAGGGCAGGTCTGTTTTTGTGCGGATTTAACCAACACCGATAAGGCGCGATTGAAGTTTCGTTTTAACCAGACCTACTCACCGATCTATTTCGATCTATATGGTCAGGATGTCAATGAAACCTCTTCATTAAGATTACTATTAAATGGAGAACAATTTCAGAATGATTACAGCCCAAGTAATAATGAGGTGAATCCTTATTTTGTAAGAAATTTGGATATCTCAGAATACGTAGGAGCACCGCTTGAAATTTGTTTCGAAGCGTCCACCTTAATCAATGCAGATGCGGATCCTTATGAAATTGGAGATAATGTATACATCGATGAAGTAATCCTTTTGGCGGAAGAAGTGGTGGCCGTTCAAGAAATCGAAGAAGACGATCAAATTAACATATACCCGAATCCAACGTATTCCCTAATAAATATAGAATATGATACCAAAGAACATGGCTTTAGCGCCCTTGAATTATTGGATATTCATGGACAGACGGTTCTTTCGAAGCGATTGCATCAATCCAACGGAATAGTACAAGTAGATGCATTGGATTTACCAGCAGGCATCTATGTCGTTAAATTATACGAAGATGAGCTAATTCTTACGTCCAAGCTAATAAAACTTTAGACATTGAAGGCATCAACACCGATTTGCTTATTTGGATTTATGGGCAGCGGTAAATCAGTGCTTGGCAAGGAATTGGCAGGACGATTGGAGCGCTCATTTTATGATTTGGATGATTTCATTGAAGCAAAGGCCGGAAAATCTATTAGTGATATTTTCAACCAATATGGGGAGTACTATTTTCGAAAGTTAGAGCGTACATGCTTAAAGGAAATCGTAAAAAAATCCAATGCAGTTATTGCTTTAGGAGGAGGTGCAGCTTGTTTTTATGATCATATATCTTATATTAACCAAACTTCGTTTAGTATTTATTTGAGGCTTACGCCCAAAGGCTTGGTCGAACGATTAAAAGATAATACAGGCAATCGTCCATTGTTGAAAGATTTGACAGATAAGGAATTACAAAGTTATGTGACCAATCGATTAAAACAACGTTCAGTATTTTACGAACAAGCGGATTTAACAATTGATAACCTTGAACTGAAGAGTACTTTGGAAAGGATCATTCGAAAATTACCAGAATAACATAAATTCAAGTGATTTTTTCTATAATGTATATATAAAGTATATATTTAGCTCTTCAATGCTGAATGGTATTGAAGTAATAAAACAATAAATGAAACAAATCACAATCGCATACATTATGCTATGCCTTATCTATTCGTGCAATAGCACCAAAGACATGTCACCTGCAACTTCTCAAGATTCAGGAGATAACATCGAAAAAATTCCTTTTGTCGAAGATTTACTCCAAAAAATGACCTTAGAAGAGAAAATAGGTCAGATGAATCTTTATAATGGATTCTACGATCTTACAGGGCCTGCTCCAGCTGGAGGGGATGCCGCTATTAAATATGCCAACTTAAGCAAAGGTTATGTTGGAGGAATGCTCAATGTTCGAGGCGTGAAGAATGTCAGAAAGCTACAGAAAATAGCCGTTGAAGAATCTCGTTTGGGAATTCCATTGATTTTTGGATATGACGTAATCCATGGATTTAAAACCTTAGCTCCAATCCCTTTGGCAGAGTCTGCTTCTTGGGATTTAGAAGCTATAGAGCAGTCAGCGCGAATAGCGGCCATGGAGGCTTCTGCAGCTGGATTAAACTGGACCTTTGCACCGATGGTAGATATTTCTAGAGATGCAAGATGGGGGAGAGTGATGGAAGGCGCTGGAGAAGATACGTACTTGGCCAGTAAGATTGCTACAGCGCGCGTACAAGGTTTTCAAGGAAATGATTTATCGGATCCTTCGACCATAGCCGCATGTGCTAAACATTTTGCTGCTTATGGATTCGCAGAATCAGGAAAAGAATACAACACGGTAGATATGAGTAATGTTGTTTTACATAATGTTATTCTTCCTCCATTCAAAGCTTGTGTGGATGCTGAAGTTGCGACCTTTATGAATGCCTTCAATACCTTAAATGGAGTACCAGCGACCTCTCATAATTATCTTCAACGAGACGTATTAAAAGGAGCTTGGAATTTTCAAGGATTTGTAGTATCAGATTGGGGATCTGTAGGAGAAATCGTTACACATGGACAAGCATCCGATGAAAAAGAAGCCGGTGCTCTAGCAGTAAGAGCTGGTTCTGATATGGATATGGAGTCTTATGTTTATATCAATCACTTGAAGGAATTAGTGGATTCAAACCGAGTGAATAAAGAAGATATTGAAGATGCTGCACGGCGAATATTAAATGTAAAATATAAACTCGGGTTATTTGATGATCCATACAAGTATTGTGACGAACAAAGAGAAAAGGAAATCATTAGAGCCAGTGAACACAGGGCGGCAGTTCTTGAAATGGCCAAAAAATCTATTGTTTTATTAAAAAATGATCGAGAACTTTTGCCAATTCGTCCCAATCAAAAAGTAGCTGTAATTGGTCCAATGGTGGAAGAAAAAAACAGTCCTTTAGGATCATGGAGATTGGCTTCAGATGATCATACAGCTGTGTCTATTCGAGAAGGACTTGAACAGTACGAAAATATAGAATGGACCTTTGCAGAAGGTGTACGATTACTAGATGCTGCCCCTGCGTTCGTTCTTGAGACTAAAATAAACATGGATGATCGAACGGGAATTGATGAAGCGGTGTCTATTGCAAAAGAAAATGATGTCGTGATCATGGCCTTAGGGGAGCATGGATTTCAAAGTGGGGAGGCTAGGAGTCGGACTCAACTTGATTTACCGGGCTTACAACAAGAATTATTAGAAGCAGTATATGCAGTCAATCCCAATATTGTCTTAGTATTGAATAATGGCCGTCCATTGACTATCCCTTGGGCGAAAGACAATATTCCTGCGATTCTTGAAGCTTGGCAATTGGGTACAGAAAGTGGAAACGCTATAGCACAAGTTTTGATGGGTGATTACAATCCGTCTGGGAAATTGACGGTTAGTTTTCCTAGAGCGGTAGGACAATTACCGTTATATTATAATCAGAAAAATACAGGTAGACCGGTCCCAATGGATAATCAAGAAATGGTATTTTGGTCACATTTTGGAGATGAAAGTAACATGCCTTTATTTCCTTTTGGATTTGGTCTAAGTTATACATCGTTTAAGTACAGCGATTTTCAGGTTCATTTGAATGCAGATAATAATATAGATGTTCGCATAAAAATTGCCAATACTGGTCAACGTCAAGGAGAAGAAGTGGTTCAATTATACATAAGAGATTTGGCAGCCAGCATCACCAGACCGGTGTTGGAATTAAAAGGATTTGATAAAATTGATTTGAAGCCCGGGGAGTCGAAAGAACTTCAGTTTAGCTTAACGGACAAGGAATTAGGCTTTTACAATGATCAAGGTCGATTTATAGTGGAAGCTGGGCAGTTTGATGTATTTGTGGGTGGAAGTAGTGATAAACTCATGAAAAAAACGGTGGATCGTAAATAGAAATAACTTATCTCTCTTTTCAAGGTTGTAATGTTGAATAAATCAGGTATTTATACCTGTGTGAGAATTCATGGCATGTGAGTATCTTGGAATCATTAAATTCCAAAAGGAATTTTTGATTGCTAAACTCCAAAAAATGTTATAATGAATTCCAATTCCAGTCCTACATGGACTAAAAAAGATTTATATGACCATCTTCAATGGGCCATCAATGTAGAGTTCTACACAATTCCTCTTTATTTGACCGCTGCTTATTCCATAAAACCTGCTAGCCGTGGAACCTGGAAGGTTACATTGGAAGGTAAAGATGAAGATGACAAACCAATTTCGGAAGACTATTCGGTTTTTGCAACGGTTCTTTCCGTAGCAATACAAGAAATGTATCACCTGATGTGGATCTGTAATGTTGCCAAGTCAGTAGGTTTAGAAATTAAGGTAGTAGCTCCCGATTTTTCTAAATTACCTCCGTATTTACACATACCGGATAGCATTGCAAAAGGCTATAAAGGTGTTGGTGATTTAAATCAAGTGATTGACCTGTTAGTGGCTATTGAAACCCCAGATACGAAGTATAAATATCCAGTGGACCCCACTGATCCCATTACTAAGTATAAAGGCCCTACAACCCCTGATCAAGAGACATACGAATCAATAGGAGATATGTATCATGCATTAGCATTCGGATTGAATCAACTTTTTAATGAACTTCATGATGATTCTTACAACGCCTATCAAAAGGTGATGATCGAAACGGCCTATCCAGGCGTCCCTAAAGTTACGTCTATTGACACCGCATTAAATGCCATCGGTGCCATTTGTGAACAAGGTGAAGGTACCGATGTTGATGGACATATTCCAGCTGCCTATATTCCAAAATCTCAGGAATACGCTGATGCTGACAGATTTAGCCATTATGAACGATTTATCGCGATTCAAAAAGCTCTAACTCCAGAAAATATTAAGGCCAATATCCTGACAACAACACCTGGAGACGGTTCTTCCAGCGCTCAGAAATCTTTAACACAACATTATTCAGAACTGATTAATAGTATTAATACAAGTTATACGCATGCATCGGATGTGTTGAATACTCCTGGGATGGATCAACTGGCTGTTGATATGAATGCGTTATTTGCTGCAGGAATAACGCCTGATTGGAAATACGATGCACATGTCGTACCACCTGTGCCGCTAGAGTTGCACATCTGTCAAGGATTGAATTCTTGCGCAGGACACGGCGTAAATGGCTCAGGCACCATGCCGGGTGATGGAGATTGTGCAACGGTTTTTCACACCTGTGTAGGTGCCAATAATTGTCGAAATCAAGGAGCTTGTGGGTTCCCAGGAAAATCTAGTAATAATCCTAAAACTTCGAAGGCTACGTTCACACCGGGAGCGAATTCTTGTGCCGCTCTTGGTGGGTGTCAATCTCCTATATCGGTCTATCAAGTATTCGATTCGGGTGATATGGAAGGTAAATATGTCTGGTGCACTGCTCGAAAATTGTTCGAAGATAGAATGAACGAACTCGATGAGAAATTTGCACCTGCTCCATCAACACCCTCTGCGGTCAGAATGAAGAAAGGGACCGTTAAAAAAGGAAAGACTCCGCTTAAATCATGTCCTGACAACTAGAGACTATTTAAACGTATTAACTAACAATTTGAAAACAAAAATTATGAGTAATCATCCAATATTAGAATTGCACGTATGTCAAGGATTAAATAGCTGTGCGGGGCATGGAGTCAATGGTTCAGGAACGATGCCTGGAGATGGAGACTGCGCTACTACATTCCATACTTGCGTTGGAGCCAATAATTGTCAAGGACAAGGAGCCTGTGGTTTCCCAGGCAAAACATCCAAAGGTCCAAATGCAAAACCAAGTTTTGTTCCTGGGGATAATCAATGTTCCGGTTTAGGAGGATGTCAATCACCTATATCCATCTATCAAGTATTTGATTCAGGAGATTTGGAGGGTAAGTATGTATGGTGTACGGCTAGAAAGTTGTTCGAAGATCGAATGAACTCGATCGATCGAAAATTTGCACCTGCACCGACGGAGCCTTCTGCTGTTCGCCAGAAAAAAGGAACCGTCAAAAAAGGAACCGTGCCTTTAAAGAAATGTCCTTAAACATGATCATTCTATCCCTTGAGGTAGATCTTAACAAATTTAATACTTCATTGAATCCATATGAAAAATAACCTTAAAACAAACTGTTTTGATTTACCTCAATTGGGATTTGGTCTTGGACTCCGAACCAGTCATTATAATCATATTTTAAGGCATCATCCAGATGTAGACTGGTTCGAAATAATTTCGGAGAATTTTATGAATAATCACGGTTATTCGATGCATGTCTTAGAACAGGTGGCAGAGCGGTACCCAGTAGTCATGCATGGTGTATCCATGTCCATAGGCAGTACCGATCCTTTGAATATGGAATATTTAAGGGGGCTTAAACAATTAGCAAATAGGATTCATCCTGCTTGGATTTCGGATCATCTCTGTTGGACAGGAGTGCTCACTAAAAACTCACATGATTTATTACCGTTAGCCTTTACGGAAGAATCTTTGAAACACGTGGTTGAAAGGATCAAACAGGTTCAAGATGTTTTGGAAAGACCATTAATACTGGAAAATCCCAGTAGTTATGTTCGTTTTAAACAAGATTCATTGACAGAATGGGAGTTTATGGCCGAAATGGCCAATCAAGCTAACTGTGGGATTCTTTTAGATGTGAACAATATTTATGTTTCTAGTGTGAATCATGCATTCGATCCGGCCGAATATTTAGCAGGAATTCCAATGGAGCGAGTTATACAAATGCATATTGCAGGACATACTCATTGTGGAACCCATATCATAGATACACATGATCATCCCGTTGTAAATGAGGTATGGGAATTATATCATCTTGCACAGCAAAAGGCCTATGGGGCATCAACTCTTCTAGAATGGGATGCTAAAATTCCTCCATTTGAAGACTTACATGCTGAATTAAAAAAGGCTCAACATATTTTGTTGCATGGATATCAGACATCAGAAAAAACAGCTGATCCATATTCCCAGGAATCAAATGTTTCAAATCCATTGTTTATTGATAAGGCCGGTGTTGATGAACTACAAGTGATTGAACTTTCTGCCAATGCTTAATCTCCGAGATCTACAAATTTGGTTTTATCAAACTATTACGGAAAGAGCCGGTGTTGAAAAAGGTGCCGCTCAATCGGACATAGTTTCGGCATTTCAGATGGAAGGCGATAGCATCCAAGATTTAGTACATTCTACCGACCAATTGCAAGCTGCGGATCGTATGGCTATTTATCGAAATGCCTATTTTTTGCGATTAGTCGGTGTGTTTGAAGCAGAATATTCAGTATTAAGAGATGTATTAGGAACATCCTTATTCAATGATTTTGTTTTATTGTTTCTTCAAGAGTACCCGCCAGAGAGTTACACCTTACATGATTTATCTGCCAGATTTGTTGATTTTCTTTTGGAATCTCAACCTGAAGATCAGCGAGAAGAGCTTTGGCCCAAGTTTTTAATAGAATTGGCGACTTTGGAGCGTCTATTTCAAGAGGTCTATTTATCAGAAGGTGTCGAAAATATAAATCTCGATGCATCGGTTCATTTCAATGGGATGTCTCAAAAGGAAGAATGGATTTGGTTTGCCCAATCGGGCTTTGCTTACTTCTTGTACTGTCGATTTCCTGTACATCAATATTTACAAGCACATCGAAAAGGTATAGAAATGGAAATACCTACTCCAAAAGACAGTTATTTAATCCTGTACCGAAAAAATTACAAAGTCTTTATTCAAGAACTTTCTTCAGATGATTGGAATGAACTTAGAGCACTTACATAAAGCCTGAAATCAAGTCGATGACGCTATATTTTTACTAATTTTAGATGAAAATTTAGCAAGTAGATTTGTCGTTTAAAGCCTTTTTATTTTTTCTAGTATCCTTTTTACTGATCCAACTTGTTGGAGCTACAGAACCAATACCTAAAGAAAAGGTAATAACAAAGAATTATACGGTAGAAAACGGCTTGCTCATCAGTAGAATTTCTAATGCAATAGTAGACGCAGAAGGATTTATTTGGATTTCCACCATTAAAGGTATTCAGTATTGGAATGGCAGTTCATTCATTACGAAGGTCGAAGATATGGTGGATGAATCCGTTCATGCGGAAATATATCGACACCCAGATAAAGGCATTTACTTTTTAAATAAAAATAAGCTGTATCACCTCCAGGTCCATACCAAAGAACCTCATTTAATCATTGATAGATCAGGTATAGAGCATAGGTTTCCGCTACATATATCTATCACCAAGGATTCCTTAAAAATTGCGAGTAATGATACTATTTTTAGAACGGCGCATTCCAATATCAATTTTACTCGATCCATACGTCTTCATCAAGCTTATCATACGGGATTAAGTTACTTCTTACGATCAGGAAGCAATGACACGATGATCTATGATTATGCTGAAGCAGGTATTCGGAATAAAGCAACCGCTGGTTGTTACCGGATTCCTTATGGAAAGACAAATCGTGCGTATCCTTGTTTGGAGATGGATAAAACTGGATTATGGATTGACGATAACCTCATTTCATTTCCTCAAAATTTTCAAGGTAAATATCATACGTACATGTATTATTTGAATCCTACAACATTATTGTTGGGTGTTGATAATCGCCTCTTTGCATATGATATAGAGCAACGTCTATGGTTGAAGGAATTTGTTAATGAAGACGGACAGGTATTATTGGAAAATGGATTTGTGGATCGAATATTTCAAGATGCTTTCTCAAATATTTGGATCGTTACGGTCAACAATGGAATCCTTAAATTTTCTGAAAATAACTCCTTTGATTACTACGGCCAGAAGGATAAAACCAAGAATTTCGTAAAAAACATAGCCGTTGATAAAGATCGGAATCAAATTCTAGTAGCGGGGTTAAATAATGGTCTATTGTTGTATGATACCCTTGGAATCTTTAGAGGAGCTGTTAAAAATGGAGCTAATGATTTAAAAAATGTCCTAGGCGTATATCGATTACATGATAATCATTATTTGATCAATATGTATAACGATAGCCTACTGTATACATTAAAATTTAAACAGAATAATGATTATACCATCGTACCCATTGGGCAAAAGAAATCAAAGTTTTCCTATTATCAATGTGCCCTTTCCATTGGTTCAGATACCATTGTATTCGGTTTTGATAATGTAGTTGTTTATGATAAAAATCAAGAAAAGATTACTGATGTATTAGAAGCTCCTTCTCAAAAGAATTGCGGAATTTTTCATGAAGGCATGATTTATTTTGGTGGTGATAAGAAATTAATTCCAATAGAATATTCCAATTTAAAGGTTTTAGATCCAATTCCATTGGAAGATATTGGATATATAAGAGGGATTGCTCCTAAATCAGAAGAAGAGCTATTTTTAGCTGGGGATGCTGGACTTTGTGTGTTTCATATTCATCATAAAACCATTCAATGGTTATATCAAGATGCCACGGTCTATAGTTTAATTAAGGACACGAATCAAACACTTTGGATGGGAACGGATAAAGGACTGGCGGCCTATTCTGAAGGTGGTGATATCGATATTTTTTTGCCAGAAGATGGCATTCAAGGACATGAATTTAACACAGATGCTATTGCTGTGGCAAAAGATGGTGAAATTTTCGTAGGTGGAATCAATGGAGTCAGTTCTTTTTATCCAGGTATTCTGAACAGCCCTATAGATTCGCTTTTCCTTTTTTATAAAAATGTATTGGTTAATAATGAAGCCTATGCATTAAATAAATCTGAGAACGTCGATCTCGTACTAGATCTTCAGTATCGAGAAAACTCGATCAACATTGATTTAGGCGTTTTAGGAAGTCATGAAACGGATTATTATGAATTTGCTTATCGAAATCTTAAGAATTCGGATGAATGGATAGAAAATGGACATCATTCGAAGTTCTTGTTTAATCTTTCTCCCGGAGATTATCAATTGGAATTTAGAGCTAGGCAACCATATAAATCAAATCAGGCAAAATACCTCGTTGCTCATGTATTCATTGCGAATCCTTGGTGGAATTCGTGGACATTCTATATTATTTCAGCGATTTCATTATTCTTGCTGGTGTATAGCTATTTTCAACTTAGAAATCGTCAGAAACTCCAGCAAGCTAAATATGAATGGGAAATCAAGTACAAACTGCAAGAAGAACGAATCAATTTGTCACGTGATATTCACGATCATATCGGATCTCAACTATCATACTTAGTCAGTTCTATCGATAACATAGAAGTAAATGATACAAATACCACCGATAAAGTAGCTCATTTGTCTCATTATAGTCGTAAGATCATACAGGATTTGAGAAGTTTGATTTGGGTGCTAAACAAGGACGAAATCTCTATGGAAGCGCTCACGATCAAAATTCTCGATATTATTCAGATTGTTCAACTGACCGATGAGTCTATTGATATTGAGTTTGAAGCTGATTACGACGAAGAAAAGCCGAAAATGTTGGAAGCCTCTTTCGCTGGAAATATATATAGAATTGTGCAAGAGTTATTTCACAATACCGTTAAACATGCTAAAGCCCAACATATTACATTGGCTTTAACACTAAATTCCGATCAATTTGAGATGATATATGTGGATGATGGTGTTGGTTTCGATTCTCAAGATACATCTATGGGAAATGGCATGAATAATATTCGAAGTCGGGTAGAGGAGTTAAAAGGGACTTATCAATTGAATTCCACTCCGAAGGAAGGAGTTCATTTTCAATTTAATATTCCTCTGAATACGATGAATTCAGTATAGTTAATTTGAATCCACTTTAGTAACTTTCGTAAAATTGAATATATGAAGACATCCAAAGAGATTCAGGTGGTTATTGTAGATGATAATGTTTTTTTGGCGAAAGCCATAGAAAAGAAAATTTATCAAGCTAAAGATCAAATTCAAGTTCAATATATTTCTGAAGGTTTCAAAGAAGTTCTACGGCGTTTAGATCAAGGACAAATTCCTGATATTATTTTAATGGATATCGAAATGCCAGAAATCGATGGAATAGCACTGACTCAGAAGATCAAATTGGCATGGCCTCAAGTTAAAATTATCATGTTAACGGTCTTTGATCATGAAGAAAAGATCTTTGATGCTATTCAAGCAGGAGCATCTGGTTATCTCTTGAAGGATGTAACTAGTGAAAATCTAGTACGCGCATTAAAAGAAACCTACGCCGGAGGAGCAGCCATCACCCCAAGTATTGCCTTTAAAATATTAAAGCAATTAAAAAGCAATCCAATTGACCTATCTTCCGATAATTTGTCTTCAAAGCCTAGCATTACAGAACGAGAGATAGAAGTTTTAGAATTATTGAAAACAGGGAAAACATACCTGAAGATCGCCCAAGCGCTTGGTCTATCAGAAGGTACAATTCGAAAGCATATTGAGAATATTTATAAAAAACTTCACGCTCATAATAAACTAGAGGCTTTAGACAAAGCCAAGAAATTCAATATTATATAGGAAAAAAATACTCCTCCCACAGGCTTCAATGGTTTGTTGTAGCTGTAAAGAGGAGTAAACGAGTTACTGTTTTATAATCATAAAAGACTGACTGTCTTCACCAACTTCCAAAATGAGAAAGTAAGCCCCTTGACTGAACTCTTTCAATTGTATACTGGTGTTTTCTGCTAAATCTCCTGCCTTTAGAAGCCTTTTATTCTGGTCATACAAGCGATAGTTACACGGTGCATCTTGATCTAAGCCCGAAATATACAAGAGATCCTGTGTGGGATTCGGATACAAACTAATATCAATTTCCTTGGAATAAAATGCACTTCGAATTTCAGAGTAATCCATTGTTCCATCTCTGTCTACTTGTTGTAATCGATAATAGTTCCATCCATTTTGCGGGCTATGATCGGTAAAGGAATACTGTCGAACTTCTTCGGTATTTTCAGATGTTACTTGACCGATTTTTACGAATTCTGAATCTTGTTTCTTCTCAATATTATAATGAGAGCTATTAAATGCTTGTTGTACGGACCAGAGTAGATCAATTTCGGATGCTCGTTTTATTAATTGAAAATCCAACCAATGAACGGGGAGTGCCTGATCCATAAGAATATCCACGGATATATTGGTCAAGGACCATTGTTGAGCTTCATCCTTGGTTCGAACATAAAAATCATGTAATCCATCTCCTAGATTATCAGCCATGACGATCAGTTCTAAATTTTGAACGTCTATATCGGCAGGAAAGCTAAAGGATGTGGCGTTTCCAAGTCCTGGATCCATATCAAAAAAGTATTCACCTTCCGCAATATCTTGTAAATCGAAGGTTCTTTTCTTAATCGGGAAAACATAGTCATGCGACCATCGATCATCAAAATTCTTGGTTCGAACATGAATTTCTTGCGCTTCATCTCCAAACATATCTGTCTCAATGGTCTGAATCAATATAATTTGGTTGATTGACCGTTACAGCTTGTCCTTGCCCGAATCCAGGGTCATCTCCCACATAATACTCGGCCTCGGTTACATTGTAGGGAATATCTTCAGGTATTTTTAATAGTAGGAAATGTTGATCATGACTCCAGGTCCCATCAGATTCTTTGGTACGAATACTCCATCGGTGTGTTCCAAGATTTAGTCCAGATAGATCGATTAATTCCAGTAAATCGATGAGGTTATTCGTAGAAGAAAATGTTATGGCTTGACCATTATCATAGCCCGGATCTTGGTTAAAATAATACTCCATTTTTTGAACGGGGCCGGCAGTATAATCACGTTTTAGAAATAGAAATGGCATATTTTGTGACCATTGACCATAACTATCTTTCGATCTTATCTGTAGGATGTGATTACCCTGTGGAAGTCCACTTGTATTGATAGAGGCATTTAATTGTATAACATCGGTTGCTGGTGCGAAAGGAATAGAATTGGCATTTCCTTTACCAGGATCAGGCCCAAAGAAATATTCAATTTCTGTAATATTCGATATGCCGGGACTTCCCGTGTAGAAAAACAATATGGAAGTAACATGCGACCAAAGATTTTGATCATCTCTGGCTCGCAGACTTAGACTATAGGTTCCAGCGGACAACCCAGCAGTAGAAATAGCCGTACTTAAATCTACAATTTGCTCATCGGAAGTAATAGGGATGGATTGGCCATTTCCATAACCAGGATCCGTTCCAATATAATATTCTACTTCTGTGATTTCTTTATTTGGAAAGTCAAGCATTTTGGAAATCAGATAATGATTGGTATGAGACCATTGATTGTTGGAGTTTTTGGATCGGATTCCAAGTAGGTGCGGTCCTTCGGTTAATGTAGCTATGGAAAGCTGCGTGGTTAAATCTACTATTTCGGTGGCACTGTTGAGGCTTATGGATGTGGCGTTTCCTGCACCTGGATCTTGGTCAAAGAAGTATTCCATTTCCGATATATCGAATACATTATCCTGTTTTTTTAAGATTACATGAGGCGCATTATGAGACCAGATTTGTTGTAAATCCTTCGATCGTACATATAGTACATGTAAACCATTTGAGATCCCGGAGGTGCTGATGGTTGTTGAGAAATTTGAAATGTCAACACTGGAAGGTACGGGAATAGACATTCCATTCCCCTCTCCGGGATCTACATCATAAAAGTATTCCAGAACACTTATATTTGATTGGCTTGGATTAATAATTGCAAAGTCATGCGTATGTCTCAGTGACCAGATACCAGCATCATCTTTTGTACGGATAAAAAGACGATGTGGCCCTGGACTTAATGTGTTAATACTGATTGATTCAATATGATTGTTTATATCTCCAGCAGCTGTTAAGTTGATTGGGGTGCCGTTTTCTATTCCAGGGTCCACATCGAAGAAATATTCTCCGGTTATGATATTTTGGGCGTAAGCCCCGAAAGAAAAAAAGCAAAATAACCCCAAAACAAGACAGGCAATATTGACTGCTTTATATCGTGGATTCATGCTTGCTTAATTATTGGAGCGTGTACTAATTGTAATATTAAAATTACCACTGACGACACTTGGGGCTACTAATTTATAGATAGTCGGGATAGCAGGGATTCCTGAAAGTTTATAAATCACTTCTCCATCAAAGGCTCCACAATCAACCCCGGCTTCTCCAGCTCCAGCCGCTACCGAACTTCCGCTCAACTGAAAACGACCATCAGTACTATAATTGGCTTGCGTAGGTACACCTACGAATAAACTATTCCAAACGGCGTTATTGGTATTGTTATTATTACTGCTGCAATCATTCGAAACACAGGTGTTATAGCTGACCGTATTGGTACTTTCATTCACCGAGGTCGATGCAGCGTGAATAATATTATTTTTATAGGTACAAAAGCTGGAAGTGAACGTGTAAAAATATAAGATGTTATTTTTGAATGTGGCTGTCGTATTTGCATCTAAAGTGAGGCGAGAATTGGTGCTGAAATAATTAAAAATATTATTGCTTACGACAAATGTTTTAGTGCCATTACCCCCAGTTCGAAAGCTCTGGTAGGTAGAATGCGTTCCTAAGATGTAATTTCTTAAGATGTAAAAATTTTCAATACTTTGACTCGTAGCGAGATAGATGCCCGAACTAATGTAATTTCGCTCCACAACAATATCTTTTAACGTAGCACTTGAACCACATAAAACGGTGGTGATTGTCATACCTTGAACAGTCGTGTTGTTACTTCCCGACTGAAAAGTAAGATTGACTATTGAAGCTGGCGCGATATTGGCTTGAAGATCCACATTTTCTCCTAAGAAATAACCGTTGCCAATAATATGAATTTCTTTAGTGATTGAAATACTACCATAATGGGTTGGCGAAGATTCGAAATACAGCGTATCTCCTGCGGTAACTCCGTCATGTGCAGCTTGAGCCGTAGTAAAATCCGCGTCGGCGCCTGTGTTGTTGACTCTATATACGGTCGCGTGGGCAATATTGCTACACAGAACAAATAATACAAGGGATAGGCATTGTATAAAAATAGGTTTCATAATGATTGATTGAAGTTTGTTGTATTACAAAAATTCAACATTTGTGAAAATCAATCAATACGAAGAATTGCGTATAGCCTATTTTTTTCGGAAGGCGTCTGCTCGTTTACGATTAAATTCTGATTCCGATAGAATTTCGTGTAATTCCAGTATCAAAGGGTCTGCATTAGGGATATGACGTTCATATTTAATCATACCTATTCCCTTGGCATAATAACTCACTTGCGTAAAAGAATACTGATCATCTTGATCAATGGCATGGACAAAATACTCGTCTAAAAACTTGATAACCGTATGCTCTTCTTGTTGAACAATTATATCAACCATACCGAGATTGGTTCTTTTCTTGGTAAATTCGAATCGACCATATTTATTGACATAATCTACGGAGAAAGCGTATGTTTTTGCTTGATCCCAACGAAACACCTGATCGGATTTAGGTGTACCAACAATTTCTTTGATAGAGCCGTCACTATTTTTTTCATAGTCAATATAACTCGTTAGCACGGCTCCGTCCTCATCAAAAACCTCATAAAAGGTATTATACAACTCGAAATCCGCTCGATATGATTCAGTAATCAGGGTTTCTGCCGAAGGGTCTGTAATTACTTTCCAGTATTCTGAATAGGAAGGATTCTCAATGTTCACATATTCATAGACCGCCACCTCATCTTCAATATCTAGTGGATAATAATATTCTTTAAGGCTGCCTGTGAAGCAGGATTGTAACATGACAAGACTACAGAGAAAGCTTAAGACGTAGGTATTCATTCGATTCATTTGGAGTTGATATCTCCAAATCTAATGAAAATTTTAAGCATTCAAATGGAATTGCTCCGAAGGATTTGTTTATTCTGCGTGCAGTGTTTTTTGACGATCCAGCAGAACTTCCTCCGATTCTACACGATCTGGATCAGGCAGGCAACAATCTACAGGACATACTGCCGCACACTGAGGTTCTTCATGAAAACCTTTACACTC
>JAHDFB010000047.1:0-15990 GCA_020628475.1 Saprospiraceae bacterium
TATTTTCAGTACCTTTTTTAATGGGGAGTCCTCCAGTAACATCCGTACCTTCTTGTGCCAAACCGGCGCTAGATTCTGGAGATATGATATAATCTTCACTGGTACCAAATCGAGCGAAATTGATACTAGGGTGCACTCTAAATAGTATATTCTTTTCCATATTTAAGGAATTATTTCATTGATTGAATGGATTAACTAAATTTGGGTACCACGCCGTGTTCCCAACAATTTCGGATGGCTGCACCAACGCTCGCCATGATCACGAAAAATTGATCTGGATTCTGGCCACTAAATAACGCTTCCAGTGCCTTTCGCAAGGCTGTAAACTGTTCCAATGCAATATTTTGTAATTCGTGATCTTCTTTGGTATAATCGGAAGGTGATTTGACTGGGAAGGTCTTTGGAAAATCTCCGGCTTGCTTGATTTGATTAAACTTGGCAAAGTGATCTTCATCCGGATGGGTATCATCCGCCGTATTTTGATAGACTGGTGGTATGGTCTCTTCCAACTTGTTTTGCCCTTCACCCTGTTCAGTGATCAAATCGATCAATAAATCCACTTGATCATGACCCGATTTACCAGAATTGGTAATACGCATTTCAGGCATATTGCGATAAAATGAAGAGAAAAAATCAATCTGATTAACCCCTCCGTGCACATATTCTTTCAAATAGGATGCGCCCAATCGTAAAGCCGCGTAAAATGCGCCAATACTACCATATTCTTCGGTATGGCTATACAGCTGTACTTCGTTTTTTGTATCATATTCCGGAATTTCGATCAAACACATGGCATTAATATGTTTTTCGTCGAGCGGACCAATTTCTGCCGTGTAAGGCAGATAGGGTTTGATCGCTTCTGGTGGATCCAATCTAAAATCTAGAAAAGGGATACTGGTTCCTTCATAAATGGGCGCATCTATTTTGGGCGAAAGCCCGTAAGCATTCGCCATATTGGCAGCACATTGTAGATGCAACATTTCCTGATTGACGACTGTTCTGATCAGCTGATAAGCCTCAGAAGACTTGTCCTCGATCGAGTACATCGCGGACATATAAAAAGGAATCGTCCAAAATTCCAAGGCGACGGCATCTTGTAAATGTTGTCTTAAATGGTCGATCGTCCATTCTTGAGCAGATAATAACATATTGTTTACTTGATTGGATGAGTAATAGTTTCACAACCAAGATAACATAACGGCATGCTATATTATAGAGTAGAAATACCTGATATCGTGTACAGGCCACTTTTCTAACCATGATTCGTACACGGAACAATATTGTTGATTTGGATTTATTGCCGCTTTCTTTGTATGGTAATTATAATTGAAATTAACTCGACTCGTAAAACCGAGTCGAGTTAAAATGAGTTAATCTAGTTATTTTATAAATTAATCTGGATCAGCATAGGTCACATGCGTAACAAAATCCTGATTCTCTGAAAATGCAGCATCCTTAAAGATCAAAGTCTGCCCGCCAGGGAAAATCCATTTGCCGCCGGCGCTGTTTAGGTAACTTTCTACATCAGGGGCAAAGTTATTCATAAAATTAGTCATGTTTCCGTAGCTCGAAGCTATATTTCCAAGGAGACCATTAATTCCATCGATTCCAGCTGCAATACCGGTATCAATGTCCTTTCCCTTCACTTCAAGCTTGGGATATCCTGATTTATCCGTTACCGTTACCTTACCACTTGCATCAACTGCCACTTTAAAGATCGCTGTTCCAGAATAACTTCCCACACGACCAGTCGCACCCCCACCAATATCACCATTGTCAAAATCGATCGCCATATTCGCACTAAAGGTGATCGTGATTTCGTCTCCTGATATCGATATAGAGCTCTTCGCTGTCGAGTCTAAATTGAAGTGCCCGCTAATTAAACCTGATTTATCACTATGATGACTACTTGCTGTAAAAGAATAATTAGCAATGTTTTTACCTCCTTTTTCGTCATAATCATACTTTTGATTCGGTGTTTGTGCATAACTAGCACTCGCACTCCATTTAAAACCAGCAGCAGATTGATCGTAGGTGGTTGTCGGCGTAATAGCAAGATATTTCAAATAAGGAGATATGGCATTCATCAAGAATTCAGCAAATACTCCACGTCTAACCGCCATAGAACCATGATAGCTATTCATTTCTCCTTTCTTCACCCAATTCCAAGGAAATGGTGCTCCAACCGTTAATTTTCGGTTGTTCGTATCCATTAAATAATTGAACGTATACAAGGTATGATCCTTTGAGATGGAACCGTCATCCTCATAAAAAGGGACCGTCATGAAATCGAGAGAAGTCGGTTGCAAAGAAGAACGAGATGTTGGCTGAGAATTAGCATGTACCGCATATCCCAAAATAACCTTTCCATCTGCATTCATTTGCTTCCAATACGTATTGATAAAATCTTTCTGTAATTTTAGATAAACCGAAGATGTCTCAGGGATTCCACTAATGGATGGCATGGATTGTAGGCCAGCATTATTCAAATCAAGATACAACTGTTGCACGCTAAACATGGTACTGGTATTATAATTCTTTAACTGCTGTTGTACATCAGGTGGCAAGCCAGAGAATGGACTATTCGGATCTGCGGCATTGAAATTCATATCTACCTGGAAGGTAAAAAGATAAGGATGTCCATCCGGCTGGTCATAGTTGTTCCAG
Source organism: Saprospiraceae bacterium (assembly GCA_020628475.1). Taxonomy (GTDB): domain Bacteria; phylum Bacteroidota; class Bacteroidia; order Chitinophagales; family Saprospiraceae; genus JAHDFB01. The sequence continues at coordinate 2,668 of JAHDFB010000047.1, forward strand.
GCATATGATCCATGTCTCCCCCAATCCAATGTACAGATTTGAAAGGTATTAAAGAACAAATTATAGTGTACTTTTTGTTTATCGGTACCCAATAACAAAATATCTGGGACACTTAAAGGTGATACGCCTTTCGGCAATCCAAAGCCTGCTTTGATCGCAAACACAAAGTCTGAGTCAGTAATTGCTTTCGGTACATCCTTTGTATCTTTTATTGAAAAAGGATCAACACCACTGATAGGATCCATTGGTGTTACAGCACCTCCTGCCTCTTTTTGTCCATACCAGATGACTTTAGGCGCCGGAGCGTTTTTAAACAAAAACATTTTAAGGGTTTGATTGATAGCTTGAGCAGTAGTTCCCAATACAAGGTCATACTCATACTTCCCATCAGATAAATTTGATGAAAGATAACTTGTTGAAGCCATTTTTTTAATTGTTTAATGGAGTTAATAAATATTTTTTAATTCGTGGCAGCTTCTACGACTGCTTCTTCTATTTGAATTCCGCCGGTAACACCAACCAAAATTCCTTGCACCAGGATAATCACCTGCTTGCTGATTTCTTCTGGATCGACTAAAGCGGCAAATCCTGCAATGGAGCCTAGTCGCTTGGTAATTCCTTGCGTGGAATCTAAAATTCCTAATGCTCCGTCAGCTTTTGTTGCATCGCCATCCGCAATGATCTCGATCATGTGATACGTCTGAGGGACTAGTCCAATAAACGATAGGACTGCTGTCACCCCGCTTTTGACAAGATTGATCTGCGTTTTTAATCCTTCCAAAGGTCCCTCTTCGGTAATGCCTTTTACTTTAGCGATCACCTTAGGGGCGACTGCAAAGCCCAAGGTCGTCGCCATACTAACTTTACTAAGAATGCCTGAAAATGTTTTCATCGTATCATTCTTGATCCCAATAGGAATGCTAAATAATGAAGCCATTCCGACAGAGGCGCTTGATAATATAGAAGTGATCGTTTTAGGGGTCGATAACACCGTGGAGGCACTGCCGTCTACCTCTTCATCCAATACGACCAGTATTCCATTGATAAATGTGCTGATACCACTCAAGAAATAGAACGTCTCGAAGATCACCGCTTCAGCATCTTTATCCAATGTTATGGTATCTCCAGATTGTTGGAAGTTAGCTTGAAGTTCCTTGTAGGTTGTTGCCTTTGTAATCTTATCATGGATCGTATTGTCTCCGGATTCGTATGGAGCACGACCATTGATGGCTTTGTAAACAATTGTTGCAGGGACGGCACCAATCAAACAAAGAATATCAAGGATGGATGGTAATTCAATATCGAATAGATCCTTCAGGATATCACTCAATACCGGAATGTACAATGGTGCGTCTAAAAGTTCTACCGCCTCATAAATCAATAAGGTTAAGAAATCCAATATCTTATCTGCTGCCATTTTGAACAAATCAAGTCCCGCAATGGCGATATCCGCAATAATTTTCTTTACGATGGATTCCAAATCCGGATTTAACTGCGAATTTGTCGCTGACTTAAACAAGGAGATTATCTGGTTTTTCAGATCGTCAATGTTTGCTTTTTCGGAATTTACAAAGTCCGATAAATCCGTAAGACCGGACCAGGTAGGATCTTTAGAAGCCGACGATGGTTTTTCTGTAATGGTTGAATTATGAACATTCCCAACAAAGTGATTTTTCAATAATTCGCTAGGCGCAGAATGAATCGACGGTTGGCTCTTCGTATCCTTTAAAGTCGCATCAATCTTCGAGTTATGATCTCCTAAAGATGGATGACTGGTATCGGGATTAGCCCATTGACGAATGAGAGTTTCGGTATTGATAATGGAGTCATCCATCGCATGTTTAATTTCCTGAAGATCTTCGCCAATCTTATGCATAAAGATTTTAACAGTCTGCTTGAAAACATCTCTTGTTAAAAGCATATCTTTCCACTCAAACAAGAATTTCAAGAAGTTCCACAAGTCCTCAAAACCTTTAACGATTTTTGACCATATGGCTTTGAGTGCTCCAGCAATTTTGTCTACGGTGTCGACGATAAAACCGTACACTTTTTCACCAATCGTCACGACAAAATGCCACACCTCTTGGGCTGCATCTTTTACTAACTTGATGACGTACTCTCCGAAATGTTCCAGACTTTCTAAAAGGTCACCCCACAATACTTTTATATAACCCAACGGTGATTTCAATTCGTTAGAAAGTGTTAGTTCATAGGCAGTTACACCATTAACAGCGGTTTTTTTGGTGATAGAATCATGAATTTTATTTAGATCACTAATGGACTGGGCCAAGGCTTTTTTATCATCACCGGATAAGGTACTTGGGATCAATGATGAGGTACTGCCATCATGATTGGTAATTTTAGCATTTTCTAAAGCTGAAACGGATCCCAAGTTTTTCATCTTTGAAATCGGAATATTCGATGGATTTATATCCGCTTTATCATTACTGATAGCTACACCAAATGAAGTTCCTACAATGCCGTCCACCCATTCTACGATGGATATCATTCCATCTGCACCTGTTTTTACCTTGATCGGATTACCGCTTAAGGCGTAATAATCATTGTTAATATACACTTGTACACGTCCGGCAGGACTTAGTGTAACTTCCGTGTCTGACTGCGGATTATTATTTTCGTCCGTAACTTTAATCGATGTGGTAAAGGACTTCTCTTTAGAAGCGGCTTGTTTGACATCTGCTGCAGGTAGCTCGATTCGTCCTGTGGTCCACTTTGAGGTTTTCGGATCTTGTGTTGCTCTGATAAGTTCCTCATCTCCTGTCAAACCGAACAAGGTAAGTCCGCCATTGGTTTGATCGATATATTGACTAATCTCAGATACTCCTGTCATCAAAGGCAAAGGCACAGACCATGAGGAGGCATTATGGATCTGAGATGTGTCACAAGAAAGATAAAATACCTGATCTCCATCATTCAAACCCCATACCACAACGGTTGAATCATGTACACTGGCCTGGACTTCTCGAACAGATTTCAATATGCTGTTTTCCAACAATTGTGTTGGTTTGGCCATTTGTTTTTGGTCTGCGGAAGCGAGATAATACAAGGAGCCATTTCCAGCTACGAAAAGATCTGTTTCATTTTTTGCTCCGGATAGAGCCTTACATATTGAAAAGGAGCCATTATTAATCGTAATCCCCGTCGACGACAGGTCTATATTCGTAGGATTTGGTGCTGATTGGGGGGCAAACGGATTATATATCGGAGTATAAACAAACTGAGAAACTTCATTTTCGGCTCCAAAAGTATAGATTCCATCAACCGGTTCTTTTTTCTTACGTCCCATCATGCTTTTATCTGCAATACTTGACGAGATATTAAAAGAAAGCGGATGTTTATTCCATACTGGCGAAAGGTCGGTGTTTACCCAGTAGCGCTCCACAAAACCATTTCCATCATCCGTATCGACCAATACATATTCATTTCCTGTACTGGATTCCGACAAATGGATATCATCGATAATTAACTTGGGATTTCCAGGCCCCACCCGATCATCAGCTCTGTAGTTCCATGCTATTTTTTTAGTGGTCCATTCCAGATTGGAATTAGATAAATCCATGGCTAAGTATAGCTTGTCGTTTCCATTTGGGTCTGACATGGCCACCGCGATTCGTACATTGCCATCTGCATGACTTTGAGCAACGGCAAAATTCTTAACCGTTCCCGCTAATCCATTCGTGAGCTTAACTTTGCTCCAGCCAGTGGACGTTCCAGATTTTTCTAGTACTAAGTAAAGATGCCCATCGGTGCTTTGTCCGAAGAACATGGAATGTCCATCTGCCGTTTGCACCGCAAAAAAACGATCCTTTTGATCAAAAAGTTCGAACTGCTTGTAATTGTGCATTAGTTCTGTTGACGTGGAAATTTTAAATTTTGTTGACATATCTACATTTTAGATTAAAAAATATGTTGATTAGATTGTATGTGTAATAACTTCGACACCAAGATAGCATAACGTAGGGCTATACTACAGAGTAAAATTACCCGTTGTCCGTACAGGGCTTTATACCTAATCATGCTTATAAACGGACCAATTTTGTTGATTCGGATTAAATTCTGATCCCACTTCGCCAGTACCCCATAAGGAATACGGAGTAGCAGCATCGTTTAATCCGTCCATAGTATCATCTACCAATTCTGGGAGCGGAAATATTTCTGTAGGGTCAATACCACGATAAGCCTCTACTCTAGGCTGCTCGGTGGCACTCAAATCTTGCCCCAGCCGCCGCCCTTCCATAAAGCTTTCTGGCAATGGGCCTCGCTTCCCAATCATTTCTTGTAAACGAACCGCGCGTAACTCTTCCAATGCATTACCAATATTCATTAAAGATCCTAGGTTGTCAGGATCTTCATAATCAGCACGGGGTGGCAATGCCGGTTCGTTGGTTTGATTGTTTACACGTCCAGTGGAATGTTGTAAGTCTCGATTTAAGGTTCCCGGTGAGGAGTAGGAATCTGCATTAATAAAGTTTCCATCGTCAAAAACCTCTCCCCATTTCGAAGATCCTCCTCTCGCAGGTTTAGCGGATTGTTTATAAACATCAATTGGACTATGTGTAAGTTGTAAGGCTCCATCATCATATGCTTGCATGATGGCATTCCATTGAATTCGATGCGTCAATTCTCCATGTCGAAGACCAGCACCGTAATCATCCAAAACTTCACCATCTTGAATAAGCTGTTCAAACACTTCACTTGGTAAAAGCCCCATAGGTATTACCGGATGTTCTGGAAAATCATGGGCCGTCTCAAATTGACCTAGAACCTCTTTCAAGCCTGTCAAGAAACCACCTTCCACGCTACCTTCCAAGGCTTGAGAAAGTGGGATTAGATGCGTGATAACTTTGGCCTTATCGCTTAAGAAAGCTTTGATATTATCAAAATCCTGCAAATACAATTGCATATCTTGTGATACTACACCATGCTCATCGCCCCACTCATAGCCTAATAACTTTTGTGCGGCTGTATCTTGATCGTCTTCATTTTCGCCTTTTACTTCCGATTCAATATTCCTCAAATCCATGTTCACTATATTCAAAAACCTAGGCACATAACTGATTTCAGTAGTATCGATGACCTGGTATCTACCTACCCGATCAATCATTCCTCGAACGGCTGCATCCAACTCATTGTAATTGGTCCACTGATGCCCTGTTTCCTTAAGCCATTTCATATGCAAGCCATATTCCAAATCATTGCGAATGATTTTTGCCTCTTTGATGATCCCTTGAATGACTTCTCTCGTGGCATCGTCCCGATGGGTCGCATATGCACTTCCATACATCTCCAAATTAATGACGGCCCACAACACCTCAGAGGCATGCCGCCAATCCAAATTATCGCTTCCAGCCACGTCATAGAATTCTTGAATGTACGGTAAAAATTCCTCTAATACTTCATCATCCATATTCCCAGTAAATTGATCCGATGCTTTATCCAAAAAAACACCCTGCGCTACTGGGCTTGAAACCGATTTCTTTTGTATTGGCTGCTCCGTTCCTGTTGTTTTCAAGGCTTTTGCTCCCATGACATCGGCCTCTCTCTCCAAATGCACATCATCATTTACGGGCTGACCACCCTTCATTTGAACCGTTGGCTTTACTCTTCCTTGCTTTTGCTGTACCACATGCCATGCCTCATGAGGAAGATGTTCTTCCTGTCCACTAGCAAGGTGTATATCCGTCCCTTCCGCATATGCATGTGCTTGTAATTGAGCTGGTTTTGCAGAATTGTAATGCACTTGTACATCATCCATGGAGATGCCAGACAGTTGCTCTACCCCACTTTTTAAATGCTCTGGCAATCCGGTCTGACTACTTTGATTAACCATGTCTTGGGTCGCCTTGGCTGCTTGAACCTGATGACTCTCATCGGCCATTTTTTGGATAGTCGCCGCATATTGTGCTTGAGGACTATCATTGGCAATCGACTGCCATTGTTTCAGTTGTTTGATTTGCTCATTTGATCCCCAGAAATTCGAAGAAGCGTTTGGTGCATTACCAGATCCATCACCAGCAGAAGTACTCGCATTGGATCGAGAAAATTGAATAGACTCCAGTCCTTCTGTTCCTGATTGCTTATCTTGTTTGACTTCTAATTCTGATTCCATAACCAAGGCATTTCTAATAACTAGTGTGAAGTTAACAGGATATATTCAGGCAAAATAGCGTAGAAATACGTGCAGCTTTTGAGTCGTTTTTCATGAATAATTTGGGCGCTTTTTCTTGATCTTTTCTCGGCTTAAAAGCCTCAATCGATCAAGAAAATCAGGCTATGCATGGTTACATCCCTTCGGGACGAGTGCAGACACTCGCCATTACTATCCTTAGCGCAAAAGACCACGCCTTTTAGATGAAAAATTTCATCATCCAGATCAAATCTTATCGTCTAAATCCCTCTAATTTGAGATAGTTTTGTAATTTTAAATGAATGAAGATTCAAGTCTAGATGAAGATGCATCTTCTACCTATTTACGATGATTGAAAAGACGATTTTTTGTTCTCAACGAAAGCTTCTGATTCATTGGATACTTTGATAAAACTGGAGAGCACTTACCGTTAAAATGTTTAATTATGTTCAACCATCCGATCCTTCGATTATCCCATCTATTTCTATTTCTTCTTCTATACACACCTTTGATATGGTCTACGGATTATCATATTGGCCCAGGACAAGCATTGACCAATATTTCTGAAGCGCCTTGGGATGCTCTACAGGCTGGGGATCGAATATTTATACATTGGCGCAGCACTGCATATTTAGAAAAATGGGTAATCAATGCTCAGGGCACCGCTCAAAATCGAATTGAGATTATCGGTGTGAATGGCCCCAATGGAGAAAAACCGATTATAGATGCTAATGGTGCTGTTACTCCTACCTATTTAGATTATTGGAATGAACGTAGAGGCCTTATCAAAATTGGCGGATCAAGCACCCCCGCAGATGGTCTTCCCAGTTATATCACCATTGAAAATCTGGAATTGCGATCCGCAAGGGCTCCTTATAGCTTTACTACAGACAACAATCAAACAGATACCTATTCGGACAATGCAGCCTCCATTTATATCGAAAAAGGTGAACATATCATCATACGAGATTGCATTTTACACGATTCGGGCAATGGTATATTCATTGGAGTTTTTGGAGGACAGACACAAGACATTTTAATTAGTGGAAATTATATATACGACAATGGCATAGTTGGCAGCATTTATGAACATAATAGTTACACCGAAGCATTTGGAATTCGATATGAATACAATCGATTTGGTCCCTTGCGTACCGGAGCCTTAGGTAACAATCTCAAAGATCGTTCAGCTGGCTTGGAAGTTTGTTACAATTGGATAGAAAGTGGAAATCGTCAACTCGATTTGGTGGATTCAGGTTCTTCAGCACTCTATGATGATACATCCTATGACACGACGTATGTCTACGGCAATATATTGATTGAACCCGATGGAGCTGGAAATTCACAAATCATACACTACGGAGGCGATAGTGGAACCAGCAGTCGATATCGAAAAGGAGATCTTTATTTCTACAATAATACCGTCATTTCGACCAGAAATTCGAATACAACACTAGTGCGTTTATCGACTCAAGATGAAACGATGCATGCCTTTAATAATATTATGTATAATACCATAAGTGGTAATTTTTTAGCCATGATCAATGATGAAGGGACTTTAAACGTAGAACACAATTGGATCAAATCAAATTGGGTCGATTCACACAATGGATCTGCTACAGGTACGGTCAATGATTTGGGCAATAACCTGACCGGAACAGATCCATCATTCTCGGATTTCCAGAATCAGGATTTTAGCCTAATGAATAGCTCCAACCTAATAGATCAGGGCATGACCGTTCCATCCATGCACCTTCCCTATCATGCCCTCAACAACGAATATGTCATACACGCAAGTGGGGCTGGCAAGAATGTGATCAATATGTTGGATATCGGAGCCTTCGAAAATCAAAGTGTTTTACCCGCAGAATTGCTTCACTTTAGAGCATATACGGATGACAACAAAACGGTTGAAATAGAGTGGCAAACGGCCCAAGAAGATAATTTTAGCAGCTTTGAATTAGAGCGATCATCGAATGCAGTAGACTGGACGTTTTTGGAAACCATTTCAGGGATTGGATCATCAAATATGGTGCATGATTATAAAACGGTAGACGAACAACCATTAAATGATAGGAACTACTACAGAATGAAGCTGATTGACCTAGATGGCACCTTCCAATATTCAGATATTGAATTTGTCATCATTTCTGAAGAAAAAAGAGCGGCATTTCAGCTGTATCCCAATCCTGTGCACTCCTACCTGATCGTATTCGCTGAAGAACTGCCCTTGGAAAATATTAAACTTTTCAATACGGTCGGGCAAGAAATCACAATCCGTTCATCTATTCGAGTCATCGATCATGAGCACATTCAGTTGGATATCAGCCATCTAGCTTCGGGCATGTACATAATACAATTAGATCAAGAAAGTAGAAGATTCATGATTGAATGAATGGAATCTTTCTTTCAAGAAATCATTTAAGTTTGATAACCTCTCAATCGATTGGCATCAGGTGTGTAGTCCTTATTGCTTATAATTTGGATCGTGATTATCCATGATTTGTTGTGCAATTTCGTGCAAATCCGTTTGAAAACCAGTGTTATAGTTATCTGTTTGAAGATCCACTTGGTAAATACTGTTCAACCACAAGAGTGTTCCCGTTTCAATGACAATTTGTCCTTGATGTCCTTTATCATCTGTAAAAATGGAGTTCGCTTTGGGGCCAAACATCAATATATCATCTTCCAATGCATTATTTTCATTCATTTGAGATAATTGTATTGCTGCCCATCCGGTAGGAATAGTAAAAATAGTAGTTGAAGGGAATTCTGCTCGTAATTCATCTACTAAGTTTTTATGAATCCTATCTCCGACGAAATATTCATAGAGCTCTTCTACCGTATTGAATCCATTATCTTCTACCAATTGATCCCAATCTACAGGGAAATCGAAAGACGGTATCGATAAGACGATAATTATATCAGGATTACTCTGTACGGCGTATTCAATCCAATCTCTAAATCCATCGGTCGGATTATCCGGTAAATTACCAGCGGTCATACCAAAATATTCAATATTACCTTGATCCAGAGCAGCTTTTATACTGAGATGTTCATCACTCGTTGTAGCCTCCCAAAAATTAATAGGTCTACCGTTATCACCCCCTCGAAATACAACTGTGGCTTGATGATTATCATATCCGGCGTTCTTGGCGAGCTCTTTCAGGTTTTCTGCATAAGGTCTAAAAAAGCTATTTCCTATGAGTAGCATACTGAACCCTGGAGAATCACTAGAAATAGGCTCCATCTGACGATTACATGAAACCAAAGCAAACATCATTACTACAATCCAAACAGACTTTCTATACATCATGAACGGTTTTTTATTCTTTAGACTTAAAAATAACACACTGGTTTAAAGCTATAATTCAGCTTTAAATGGTTCGAATTTAGATCCATCAAATTTAAATGTTCCATTTTCATGTGATCCAAGCCAAAGATCGCCATGATTATCCTTGTATATACTGAATAATGTAATATTCATCGAATCTACTTGAACTTCAAACTGTTCAATATGACTTCCATCAAATTTCCAAACACCATCTCGATATGTTACAAACCACAAATTATTTTGATCATCACGAACGGAAGAAAGATATTCATCCAAATTACTTTCTTTTTTGCCATCCAATCCGCCAATACTCTTATTCCTTTTATAGAAAGACCCTCCATCTATGATGCTATCCTGCACATGATAACGATATTCTGTATTGAACCAAAAGTCTCCATTTACATCTTCGGTTATGGAACGAACCCCATTGGCACCTTCGTCTCGAAATTCTGTCACATCTTCTTCGGTTATCCAATCAAAGCTCCTGCCGTTGTATCGACATACACCTACTGGATTAGTCCCAAACCAAATATTACCCGTATTATCTTTATAAATACTATAGATCTCAAACGAATTAGATAGATCGGGTGGCTTCTCTAAACTCAATTCGTGTAATACCTTGCCGTCATACCGGAACACTTTTTCTTGCCGATAAGCATGTCTAAACCAGATATCTGTATTCTTAAGTTCCCAGTCCTTACTTGGGATGGGACTTAGACTGGTAAAGGCAATTCCATCATACTTAGTAATTCTGGAATGTGGATGACAACTACTGAAGTATATATTACCAAATTGATCTTCCTTTATTTCATCGATTCTATTATTTGGTAATCCATGCGTAGTCGTAAATTGTATCAATGTATTGCCATCATATCGATATACACCCGTTTCCCAACTTCCAAACCAATAATTATCTTTCTTGTCTTGATAAATAACCATTATATTATTTCCAAGCTGATCCACTGTATCCCCTTTGACAATTCCCTCTTTGATACTTATTGGAGCCTTACTAACATCTTTGAAGCGTTCTCCTCTACAGAAGCTAAAAAGCAGCAATATTCCAAGAAATAGATAAGCATATAATTTCATAGTTCTTAGTTTTAGAGCAAAATCAATTGTCGAATGCTAAAAAACAAAAGTAACAACCTATAGAAATATAAAACAAAATAATTTTATCCAAATTTTCGACATTATTTCCCAGATTCTTTTAATTACAACTGTAAGATGTAAAAATCTCAAAATAACCGCCTTGCTTCACTTCCAATTCATTAATTTCTACTTCTTGTGAAGCAAACACCTGAGATATATTGGAGCTATTTACTATTGGTGTATCAGTTGATGAAGGAATATCAAGACAATTAGCTCCTCCTATAGTAACAATACTACCATAATATGATATTTGAGGAAACGAAAAAGAACATAATTGATTGGTACCATTTAATCTCTTGCATAGTCGAAAAGCGTCTAAACCATTATCAATTGAGGAATGCATCCGCTCCAATTGACAAGGTGATAATGCACCTGAACCAGAATAATCCATTCTATTATTCGAACACCAATGAACATTTCCATTTCCCCAACCACAAAATGGTTCACTTATTGATGTACTATTGCCCGTAAAATTATAATCATTTACCATTTCAAAAGGTGTAGGTGTATCATCACAGCCATCGTTGCATGCAGAGCTATCATCAGTTGGACAAGGTGGGCCTGAATTATAACGTACGGTATGTGACAACGTGAGCAAGTGGTATAACTCATGTTGAGTCGTTCCATATGTGGAATGTTGGAACCACGAATAATTATCATTTTCCATATTATTAATCCAAGAGGAATATCTGTTAACGAGTTGCTTTAAACTAATATATTTGTTTAATGATGTTGAGGAAATATTGTTGGCATGATCCGACACACCATCCCCGCGCATATAACATTGCATAACTTCAGAGGAATTCGTTGAATAAGTGTCGTTGCAGTTGGAATTAAATGAATTCGGGTAAAGTTCATCACTTTGATGAAAATAAACGGCATCCAAAACAAATTTAATATTAATTGGATACTTAATAAGTGAATGATCTGGTGGAATATTCAATGTTTGATTATCCTTTGTATTAATCCAATGAAGCATTTCCATAGAAACATTATAACCGTTAAAGTCATTTCCAAATCCATCTGAAGTTTCGGTAAAATTACCGGTTCCATCAGATTTTTGAATAAAATGAATATTTACTCGAACGAACTTCTCCAAGCTTATATCAGTATCAATTAATTCTGAGGACAAAAATAATTCCGGTTCATCATCAAGTACTACACAGGGAAAGCCAGCTAATTCTGTTACTTGAGCATTTAAAATGAAACAAATGACATCGATAGTAATATATATTTATGTAATTTCATTTTTAAAATTTAACAAAAGATGTGAAATATTGATTAGCCTCAGATATTATCTGAATCATATAAAATCCATTAGTTAGGTTGGAAATATTTAATCCTTGGACATCATAAACAGCACTAAGCACGAAATTAGCACCATAATCATATATTAAAATGTCTTTAACTTCTTCTTCCAGATCTGAAATAAAAATCCTATCTCTTGAAGGATTAGGATAAATTAATATTTTATTATTAAAAGGATTAACTTTCTCTTCTGAAATTGAAACTGTTTGCATTTGTAAACAAACATCTTGATTAAATTCATCAACGAATATCAATCCAGTATCAGAAGAATAAAAGCAAGTGATGGCGTCTGTGCCAATAAGGTAATTTAAAGGCATACATTTTGGTTTGGGTAGAAAATTTTCTTTCGGACCAATATTTTTCAAAACCCCACTATTTCCAAAACTCCAATAACTTGATTCTTCAAAAATTATTTCATCAACAGGAGTATTGACAAAATCATAACTTTTAATTTCTATAACTTTTAATTTTTCTGATTTAGGAAGCATATATTCTTGCTGTGTCCCTGCTTCAAAACACCAAGTTGAATCGATTCCATATAAATCATATTCTTGACCAACATTTAAATCAAACCTGTAGAGAAATCTCCATTCTTCTAAATATCTATAAAATATGGAGTCATTTGAATTTAGGACTAAAATTGGACTTTTATTACTTTCAACGTTCGCCAAAATTTTTTCACCTGTATCTGGATTCACATTATAGTTAAATATAGTTTCTTCAATAATTCTAGACTTTTTATTATCTATAATAGAGTCCCTCACTACATTTAGAAATTGATAACGGAGGTTACCAGAATCTGTTAATCTATATGCCCACCAAGTTTCATGTTGTGGCCATTCTTGAGAGAATAAATTTAAACCAATTAACAGGTTTACTCCAACCAAAATAAATAGTCTCATAACTTTTATTTTAATTTTTCAATCTCCAATTTAAGTAACTCGATTTGCTCTTGTTGCTCTTTTATTGCACTTATTAAAAAGGGAACGATTTCAATGTAATTTAAAGACAAATCCCCTTCAGAATCTATTGTTACAGCACTAGGAATTAACTCTAAAACATCTTGAGCCAGTAGGCCATTTCTATTTTTCATATTGCGCAATATTCATCTCTAATTCATCCTTATTTTCTTCTTTACCCGCTTCTGTGGGAATATTTTTTGAATACTTTTCTTTTAAGGCTTGAATGTCATAATCAAATCTATACGGTTGTAAGGATAGGACAATTTGCAATCCATTATTTATAGGATTAATATTATACTTATACTTTTGATCTGAGCAAGTATTATAAGCGGTAGCACCATATTGCACCATTGACTTGTAATCTTTCAGATCCTAAGGGATACAATCCTATTCCAACATTATTATTATCACTTCTTATAAAA
>JAHDFB010000047.1:16090-25067 GCA_020628475.1 Saprospiraceae bacterium
TACAAATAAAAATAGCACTTATACCTTAAAGTTGCAATTTATTCTAGAATAAAAAACATCAATGAACCTTTGCTCATTGATGTTTGTGAAGCGGAATAATATGAATCTTTCTATTAAAATGACTTAGTAGACTTTTACGACCTGCTGTATACAAACATGTCCTGATGCTTCTTGAACGGCCTTTACAAAATAGGTGCCATTTGCCAAGGCACTCAAATCCACTTGCAAAGCATCATTTTGCTCAAAAACTGCAGGATAAATTCGACCATCTAGTCCAATAATCTCTACAGATGATACATCGATGCCTCCATCCATTCTAAAAATACCATTCGTCGGATTAGGATATAGTTTGAAACAGTCTTGAGCTATGGTTTGATTCGTAATGGAAGTTCTTACGCCGGTTACCTTACCTCCAATCAAGATGGGATGTGTATTGGCCGACATAGGTGTGATACTTCCTAGAAAAGAGTCGTCAAATTCTTCAAATAATTCCTCATTGGTTAACTCCGCATAATCTTCATCAATACAAGCCTCATCATCTCCAAATGCACAAAGATTATCGTAGGTTATAGGAATATAATCTGCATCTTGCTCATCGTAATAGGCCCGAGCATTATTAAATGGTCCAAAATTGAAGGTGATTTCTTGTGGTGCAAAGAAATATTCCTCATCCTCTGTTGCCCCTCCTAGTAATGGGAACCCCTTACCATCGATCTCGTTATAAAATATCTGAGGATCCATCACAATGTTATTATTCGAATTTTGAAAATCGATATCACCTAGAATCAGGATTTCTGATTTAGTTGGATCTTCTGATAACATGCCTTGACCAAAATAATCGTCAATATGTCTGTCAGGGCAACCAATCAGTATATCGGTCCCTTCATTGTTAAATGTACCTCCATCCATAGTAACTTGCGCATTGATGGGAAGGGCTATCCCTACTGATTTACCATCAAACCCTTCAATCGTATTATTATATAAATTCCATCGATGTGTATTATGGAAAAAATCTAGATCCAGTCCGATGACTTCAGGTTCGTAGGATACATATTCCGGAGCGGGATTAACACCATAATCTTCAAATCCTGTCCGACAATTATAACCGACAATGCGTGAATTTTGAATGGTTACATTTGCAGTGTGGTTATGTTCAAAGCCTACTTTACCAATATTCCATAAAATCGTTCCGTCTAGGACTAAATCAAGCTGATCCTTGTATTCCAACGGCAGGTCATTAAACCATTCTTCAGGATCATTCGTATCTTCCACCGATTGATGAAATTCCGTATGTACATAGTATGTTTGTACACCTCGAGAAAACCCATAAGCGGTGTTGTTTTTAAACGGCCTTGATTTCAAATACCAAATGTCCAAGACAAAATTTGGATTTTCTTCCTTCCAATCTTTCAACATTTGGTGTAAATCGGGAAAGTCAGCCGCGGGAACATGCGCGTCAATATTTCCACGTGCCATACCCAACCCCTTTTCTATCAGTCCGTCGGTCCAATAGACGTAAGCATGACCAGTACATCCTGCGACGACATTCCCTTCTACGGTTACACCCGTACCATGAAGCCAAAATCCATCTCCTTGGAAAGCAAAATCCTGCCGTCCTTCTTTTATGTCCGAAAGAGCCATGGTTGCTTCATCCGCATCCGTGTAGGAATCTCTTGGTCTAGGTGCTGTCATAATTGGATTATTCGGATTAATCGTTCGAATGGCTATATTTTCTTTAAAAGAGCCCGTTTCATTTCCTGATTCAGTGTTGAAGGCCCCTCCGACTACGTTGTAACTTACATTACGCACAAAATCTACTCGAGAAGAATGATTGACATAGCCCCATCCTGGATCTGTATTGACAACACATCCTTCTACTCTGGCAGGTGTCGGTAAGGGCGTTATTGGTTTCGCTGGAAACACGGAAGTATCAAAACCTCCCCGATGAAAATGTATAGAATATCGGCCTCTTGGATTTCGGCCTCCTTCTTCCACTGGAGAACCTGTATCGGGGCCGCGTTCTAAGTCCTCAAAATCCCAATCATGCAAAATCAAGGTTTTGTCCGTTCTTCCTAAATTGTTAGCCTCTACGTATTTGAGTTCTACATTCAAGGTGTGCATAAACATGAGATGACCTCTTGGCTTGCGAAATTCTCCAGAGATAGAACTCACACTGGTATTTTCTGAAGAAATCACCACATTACGACTTAAATTAGCAACATGTACATCTAAGTCAGAGGCCTGCAAAGGCGCTTTATGATCTCTTACCAAAGCAGGTGTAAATCCGACGGTGTTTCCTGAAATGGAGGTAATCGAAACTACTTCATCACTTCCTACCTCATCCGTGCTCGTTATCGAGGCATTCGTGATAGGATCTGTTCCGGCGACAACGAGTTTGTCGCCTATTTTCCAACCAACCGGTGATGCATCTAAAATGAATTCTGAGTCTCCTGCGGAAGGGTGTACTTGTAAACTCAACCAGCTCGTTTTATCTGCACCATGCATAGTCGTCGATCCCATAAGAACAGCACCCGGCGCAAAACGTTCCGGGTCAAAGGTACTACTTGTTCCTCCGCGTTCGGCAAAGACCAAACTGGCACGTACGTTATCAGCCACTTTATTGGAACTTGTTCCCATTTCTAAGGTAGCCATCATGGCACTAAATAAATATTCCGTTTTCAATTCGGTATTTACGTCGGTGGCAAATTGAAGACTGGCCCGGTTATCTATGCGGACGGATTTAAATGATTCGGAGATCATCCCATCTACAATCACAGTGATTCCATTTGGAATTAAAACGCGATCATCATTTAATGGCATAGCTCCACCCCAGGTACTGGCATCGCTCCAATTTCCTGAACTTGTCGCTGTTATGGTTGCGGTTCCAGCAACTTGCATAGGCGATTGAGATATCGCATAAGAGAATCCAAGAAGTACAATACAAAGATTAAATAGGTATTTAAAGGTCTTTACTGTCATTTCACTCATCTTTTTAATTAAACATATCTGTATATGAATGAAACGACGAGGGTTCATTTTACCCTAATCCAATAGAACTAAGTTTCACATGCTCTATCATTATTCCTTTAATTCGTATTCCTGCATTACGCAAGAAGAATGTTATCGATCTAAAAGAGCATTAAGATTCAGAACAATATCCTCTGCATAGTATTGAAGCCCCACGAAATGCCCTTTCTATATTTGGCAATAGTTTCTAGTTAAGATACCCCAATTGACAAATCCAAAATTCATTTGCCTTTGTTCCGCTTGTAAATAATAGCCCTTCTTTTTTATTTCTAGGATGCTTGGGTGCGTTTTTAAAAAATCCGATTCTAAAGATTGAATATCGGGACAAATCTGTTGAAACGATTCAAGATATTTTTAAAAGCTTTTTCTTCGAGTATTTAATTAAATGATTTAAACTCGTAAATAGATATTATTCTCTCTATTTTTATATATCGTTACATGCATTTCAATGACTCTTATCAAATGGATAAATACTATTAATGAAGCCTTATTGACGTTGAAATGGCGTACGAATGACAGCAATAATTTAGCTTATTTAGCTCCTTAAAAAAATACTTTTGTAATGAAAATCAGCCATCAAAAGCGCATCGCAAAAATGATTAAAGAAAAGCGAACATTATTAGGTTTAACCCAACTTGAACTTTCGGAAAAATCCAACTTAAGTATACGTTCTATTCAGAGGATTGAAAAAGGGGAAGTTAATCCAAGAGGGCATTCCATCAAACAATTATCCATCTGTCTAGATATCCCTTTACAAGAGTTGACAAAAGCCTCTATTCATCCAATCGGTCGTATTCACTTCTTCAAGTTGCTACTTTCAATAGGCATTATTATTTTACCGAATCTATTATTTGCAGCCTTCTTAGCACAGTCTAATCGCTTTCCTGAAACCAATTTTGAATTAATTATTAGCAGCTTTATTATTTTAAGTTTGGAATTCTTCATTCTCTTATGGATATGGTATCCGAAATCAATGTTTGATTATAAGGCATTATGATTGGAATCATTTTTATACTTCTTATGTCATGGATATTACTGTATCTGACAGAAAAGAAAAGCATTCTATGTTTAGGCCTGATTCCAAACTTCAAAAGAATTCGTCAACTTCTTATTGGAATTTGTCTCACTGGCACGCTTTGTGGGGCCTCCAAACTTTTTGAATCCTTCCTCCAATCTTCTACTTGGGAACTTAATCAAGCATTTTCAGCTGATTTACTTTTTAATGCTATGTGGTGGGATTTTAAATCGGTATTAACCGAAGAACTTATTTTTCGAGGCGCTCTATTATTCGTTCTGATCAAAAAAATAGGGATTCAAAAAAGTGCCTTAATCTCAGCCATTCTATTTGGAGCGTATCACTGGTTTTCTCAAAACATTTTTGGAAATCCTGTTGCAATGGTTCTGATTTTCATTGCAACAGGACTCATGGGCTTTGTATGGGCTTTGGCATTTTCTAAGACAGAATCCATCTTTCTTCCGCTTGGACTTCATTTTGGCTGGAATGTGGTCCATAACACGGTTTTCTCAAAGGGACCTTTAGGCAACATACTGTTAACAGCAAAAGGTGGAGAAGAGCTATCTGACTGGATGTCACTATTTAATTTCATGACGCCTCTACTCCTTACTCCGTTGATCCTATTATTCTATTTAAAATATTTCGTAAAACCGGAATACAAGGAATTTTCCGCTTATAAAAAAGTTAATACATGATAAAATATATTTCGTTACATCAATGTACCATTCTTATCGGCTCGAATCGAAGCTTTTGTGCTAAGTCGATCATGGGGATTGAAATACAAGTATTGTTAACGAGATTGTCTAAATCCATTTCTCTCCTTTGTAAATCGTTGAAAGATCGTGTCGTTGGGCTTCCAGTAGGTCGATTTGCCGCATCTAGCACCGATATTCCGGTCAAAAATCCTGATAGACTTGCCTCCGTCCCAAAAGGACTTGGTTCAATATGCGTGAAAAATGTCTGTGTTTCCCCACCGTGGCAACCGCTACAGGTATTTAGAGAAAATACATGTCTTGCCAAATCACTGCTAATAAACGCAGGACCTGGCGTAGTGGTACCATTCCAATGATGAACATTGGGTGGAATTCCTGTAGGAGGAAAATCAGTATGCGACTTACCACCTAAAAATGGAGTGGTTGGTGTTGTCGCTCCTGCGTTTAGAGGTACATTTTCAGGAACCGTGTACTTATTATTTTCAATGTTCAGCTCATTGTCATTGATAAATCGAACCAATCGTTCTACATCCAAATTATTTAATTGTACATTATACTTCACTGCCGGTTCTTGTTTGACTGTTACTAAACTTAATTGTCCACTTGCATGTAAATTAAATTCTCGTAGTTCCCAAGGTGCTCCCAAAGCAATTTCATTGGTTCTGATTTGATTGATGGAATTCTGATTCGGTTTGGCAGGATTCGTACCTGAAGGAATGAATTGATCCGTAATATTCTGTAGAGCAGCATTGTACGCTGGACTACCTAGGATCATACTATTTAAATTCTTCCATTCTTGGGCAAAGGCTTTCACCGCATTGCACGTTCTTTTATTAATGCCATATTCGAAAATAACCGTAAATCTCAATGGATCGCAAGTCGAATCCATAGCATTGAAAACTAATCGACCTTCCCCAGCATTACTAAAGCCGTATCCCGAATTACCTCGTAAATCTAAACGATTGACAATGGCAATGAGTTTGAAAGGAGCAAAACGCATATTCAATATTCCTCCGGATCCGACACCACTCTTCGATTCCCATTCTGAAATGATGCCTTGAATGGTATTCCTTGCCGGTAAGACTTCACCATTTACTGTCTGATTCGACATCCAGGTATCCATCCAGTTTCGCACAAAATTGGATACTTGTAAATCTGTAGCGATGGAGGAAGGATTTGGAGAAGCCATTTGACGCATCGCTTCCCCAAATGTCCATACTCCATTTGGTGTGCCTGATGATGTACATGGATTGAATGTTCTTGCTGGATCTTCGACTACAGAAAGATCTGTAATCATCAAGGTTTTCTTTTGATCGGATAATCCTAAGATACCATGAAGAAAGTCCAAAGGAATTTGTAAAACTTCATGTTGCAACAGATCTTTAATATTAAATCCTTGGACTTTATCGATCTCTCTATTTTCGAAAGACCTATTTTTAAATACGGCTATACCTTGGTTAGAAAGCAATAATTCTTTTCGTGCCTCAAACTCTTGTTCTAACTCATCCAAATCCTGATTGATGTGCACTGAAAAGATATGATCTCCGGCCTTTTTATCTGCACCTTTGCCATCGTCTCGCAAAACAATCTTTTGATCATTCAATAACATAGCAAGGTATTCACCTTTTACGGTTCCTGCCTCAAACTCAGCCATAAAATTAAGATTGTTTCCCCTGCTGTCATTTTCTTTCAATTTTTCCAGAAATATATTCTTGACGATCGGTGGATTCAATTCATGGGATGGATTAATATCAATTTTTTCAACTAATTCTTTGTAATCATCTTGTTCGAAGATATTTTCACAGGATAATAATACTACTACACTCAGGGAGAGAACTGAACTCAATAATAGGGCTTTCATTAGGTACTTTTTAAGAGGTCATTATAATAGGCTGTATGCCATTCATTTCCTCAAAATTGAAATATACCAATTTGAAATTGAAAATATTCTTCCTGTATTGCATAGGGGGTTATTCCCCTTTGTGACAGGAGTGTTTCACCTACTGTATAGGATATACTAACTCGTTTTCGATTTTAGATTACTTGAAGACCGCCACTTTGTGATATATGGACGATTCCAGATCTTCAACGATTAATTGAACCATGTAAAAACCATTTGGCAGATCTTGGACATTAATGATATTATCCTTAGAAACAGATTTGATCAAGCTTCCCGTGTTGGATAAAATATTCACTACATAATCAAGGTCAACGGGTGCCTCAATGCGTAAATAATCATTAGCTGGATTCGGATAAATTTTGGTGGTTATTTCTTCGAATGACTTTACAGATGTAACCATGCCTTTTCCATCGCAATTCTCATCAATTCCGTTATCAGGAATTTCAGTGGCGTTCGGATTAATATTGACATTATCATCATTGCAATCTTCGAGACAAGTATAGCCATCCTGGTCAAAATCTTGAATAACTTCTTCTATGTCGATGGAATACACCGTAAATGATCCAGTTAGCTCTTGTAAACGTACATCCGTTATTTCAGGCTTTGGAAGAAAGGTATGTTCTCCATAGGATACGCCAGCAACGAACACTTCGCTGGTGCCTTTTTGCGGTTGAATATCCACACGAATCGTGTACACTTCATTGATCTTCAAAGGTAAACTTTCGATATGTGTTCCATCCACGTAGAGCTCCATTTTATTGTTTATATCTATAAAATGAAATTTTTTGCCTTCATTAACGAAACTAATTCGCACACCGTTCCCTTTCAAAACGACTTCATATTTAGATGGGCAAGAATAGGTCGTCTGACCGATAGCACCATCAAATAGGGTAATAGAAAAAAGAAGGATTAAGAGTTGATTTAAAATTAATCTGTTCATTGTGAAAGCCTGCGTGATTAAGGACACGCGTTAATCAGCGATTTAATGACAGTAAATATAACAATTTGGATTGAAAATGTAGGTCTTTCATACTCAAGTGACCATACTATTCGATTCTGATTCTATAAACAGCCATATTTTATTTTAAATAATTAAGCCGATTAAAAAATTTTAAATACTTCTAAGAAACATCAAGGTCGTTTAAGAAATAATCTCAATCTTTCAGTATTAAATGACTTGAGCTATAAAATAGAATTCTGCGTTATTACTTCTGGACGACGTGCGCGTTCATCGTAAATTAATATATTTATGTATATACTTTAACTCCATGAAATACTGGTTTCTTATTACTCTACTATTCCCGACTTTACTCAATGCTCAAGAAGTCCCGACTCGGGAGGCTATTTATAATTTTGACATCGGCGATGAGTTCCATTATTTTATAGCCGATGAAGGAGACTGCTACATTTTTACGACCTCAAGAAAAATTATTTTAGCTAAAGAATGGTCTATGAATGACGATACGGTTTTCTATGAATATAGATATGAAAGATTCTGGACACAGCCTACAGGTAATAATCTTTTGGACACATTTTATCAAATTGATACTTTTAATGTTTTCTATACTAATTTATCAATGCCGATAGAAAATACTATGGAAATCGATACTTCTATGAATGTTGATTTTACCTATGATTCTATTCAGTGGTGCTTGAACACTATTGTTCGATTTGGATGGTGTTATAATTGTGAGGAATTGGGAAGTAGTTTCATGAGTAAACATTATGGTATTGGATTAGGAAAAGTTTTTGAATGCGCTCATGATTCAGAAGAAATTTGGACCAGCACCAATCTTATCTATGCCAATAAAATAAATTCTGGTGAATGTGGCGAAAGGGATGACCGCATTTTGAATCTTGAATCTACATTGATCAGCGAATTGAATGTTTATCCCAATCCTGCAAGTGGTCTCTTAACTGTTTCAAGCTCCAATCAAATATACTTTGATAAAATACTTTGTTTTGATCATAATGGCCGTTTCATTTTGGAACTTAGATTGGAAAACAATCAACTAGATATATCAGAACTACCGAACGGGCATTTCACGCTAGTATTTGTAAAAGGTCGATCTTTTGACTCTAAAAGAATAGCTGTTTATCGTTGATCTTCGGATCGATTTTCTAGCTTTACTCTAATATTTTAAGTTGAGTCTACAATGTAATATTCTAGTACATAAATCTAGTTCCTATCTCTTCCAAGATTGATTGAGGATATTCAGCAATAAAGAACAATTAGATTTATGTTAACTAGCTGTTCTTTTTTCTTGAAAAAAAAGAACCAAAAATTCAAGGCTGTTAAGTCTACGCTAAAATATCTGCCAT
>JAHDFB010000048.1 GCA_020628475.1 Saprospiraceae bacterium
TAATTCCCAATTGTATGCACCCATGGTATTTTCTTCGATAGTAATTCCAAAAATTTCTGTATTCTTTAATGTCTCCAGATTCACCTTCGTAAATCAAGTTTGCAGAATTTTACACCATGAACCAATTCATGTGCAACAATATCCAAACTACTTAAAGGCACCGTAATCGGTGTATCGGCATTTCCATCACCTATATTAATTGTACCACCTATGTAATACGCATTAGCCATTGGACCGCCAAACAATGGATCCTGTGCATGCACATTGACAAGGACTTCGCCTCCTTCATTATCCAATCCTTTATGATCGTGATGTTCTAAAAAATAATCCAGCGTTTTTTCAGTCCCCCAATGGCAATCTACCGCTGCTTGATCTGTCCAAGAGTTATTGTTGGAAGAAATAACCGAATTCGTCAATTCATTAAAAGTGCTAAAGGAAATACTCCCGTCCTCATAGTGCTTTACCATCTCAAAAGCGTTTGCCTGCAATGAATCCACCGTAAACATCACTTCTCCATTAGTATAAAAACCCTCTCCATGGCCTGGATGATTGACCGTGTGCATGGATACATATTTATTGATTATGGCACCATTTTGAGCATCAACAAAAACAGTGTAAGATTCAAATGGATTTGAAACAAAAATATCAAGTTTATAACATAGATTATACTTTGAAGGATCTGTACCATAAGACTTGTCATACCATACTAATTGTACCTCTGGTAAGAATGAAGGATTATTTACTTTAATATCCCAAGCAAATTTCCTATTTGAATTAAATGCAAACTTTAGTCTAGCAATGGCTTGCTCCTCTGTTAAGTTAATCTTCGGACTTTTAATCTGGAAATCTTTTAACCATAATCCATTTACCAATTGTGTGCCATCCGTATATAGGTGCTTAATAAATACGGCCCCTTCTACATCAATACCGGCTATTTGCTGCTGGTATTTGTCGTGATGAATACCATATTCATCTTGATCGGTATCAATTAGAACAATCGTATTAGAAGGATCAATTTCGAGCGCCTTCATAAGATCTTTTTGACTCAGTTCAGGATGATTATCAAATTTTACAAAATGATTTTTTTGTGCATGAATATGAAAATCTAAGAAAAAGACCAAGAAAAGTCCTATTGCAATTGTTTTGTTGAAAAAATTCATAATAAGTACATTTATGTCAGAAAGAAAAGTTAACATGACCCTATATGTAAAAACCGGAAATTATGTTGCTTGTTTGTGTAGATTAATATTACGAAGTGGATTTTAATTTTTTTACCATGTAAAATCCCAGGCTTTATATCCAAGTAATCAGGACAAGATAAGAGTTAAATATTATTTTGTATCCAAGGCGAGAGGACTGTATTTGTCTATCCTTTTTCGACCCTCCAAGAAAATTCAAATCCATATTTCTTACGAAACATCCATGTCTGATATCAATTGTACACGTATTGCCTAGCGCACTTTCCGAGTAAAAACGGTGCACATTTCTAGTGGTTAGACGTGTGAGTCCCTCCCCCATTTTTTGGAGATCAAAAAGTAATGAATTATTGATATACATTATTTCTGTTTTATGATAACATCTCTTTCTTGTTCTTTTGCATCGCCCAAAAGAACCAAAAGTCTAGAATCCACAAAACTCGCCTCGGTCTTTATCGTTCAAGGAACCTGATGTTGATCGGTTTTCATGCGGACGTCCACCTCGGGGCATCAAAGCCCTCGATATGGACTGCTCCTCAATGCTCAAACAGTTGTGGCTTCACTATACGATTAGAGTGTATGCGTTGCGCCCAGTACACCAACAGAGTTATCGATCATCCAAGAAAATCCAAAACCATATTTCTTACGAAACATCCATGTCTGATATCAAGTCCACACGTACAGCCTAGCGCACTGTCCGAGTAAACATCGTGTAGATTTATGGTGGCTAGACGCACGGGTCCCTCCCCCATTTTTTGGAAATCAAAAAGTAATAAATAAAAAAAGGTACATTGAAAAAATCCAATGCACCCGCACATTATATATAAGGTAGAGATATAAACACATTATCAAGGAGATTCATATAAAAAAATAAGAAAAAACCTCCTTCAACATACGGTATGCCACATTCGAACAATCCGTTGCACCGATATGGCATTAATTGAAAAAATCTTAAAGAATAAAAAATGGTGCGTCAGAAAAGCATCAAACACACCATCATAGTAGTAAATAATTAAGGTCGAGTATTAATCTTCTTCTGGAGACATAAATTTATAAACCAATCCTGCTAGAATAGCTCCAACAATAGGCGCCAGCCAGAATAACCACAATTGAGACAAGGCCCAATCACCTGCGAAAATCGCTTGACTGGTACTTCTTGCCGGATTTACAGAAGTATTACTGACTGGAATACTAATAAGATGAATTAATGTCAATCCTAAACCAATAGCCAATCCAGCCATTCCTTTAGGTGCTTTTGAATGTGTAGCTCCCAAAATGATAATCAAGAACATAAAGGTCATCACAATTTCTGTAATCATAACCGACATCATGCTATATCCTCCTGGAGAATGTTCTCCATAACCATTCGAAGCGAAACCACCGACTTCAAAACCAGCTTTTCCACTAGCAATCAGATACAAAACGGCCGCACCGGCAATACCTCCTAAAACTTGTGATATAATATATGGCACCAATTCTTTTGCATCAAATCTTCCTCCCATCCATAGGCCGATCGAAACCGCTGGATTTAAATGACAACCAGAAATATGACCAATAGCATATGCCATGGTGACTACTGTCAGACCAAAGGCAAAAGCCACTCCCACAAAACCAATTCCCAATTCAGGAAAAGCTGCTGCTAATACCGCACTTCCACAACCACCTAAAACCAACCAAAAGGTTCCAATAAATTCTGCAATTAATTTTTTCATATTATTTATTTAAAGATGAGATAAATCAAATTTTGCACGCTGAGCGTGTGGTAAACATCCTTAGATATTTGCCTGTACAAATTGTCTTACCGGGAAAGGGTAGATTGCCGTCCAAAGGTTTTCGGAGTTATAATATTAATAAAGATTGTCAAAAAAGCAAGGTCAAATCCATATTTTAACTAAATCCGGATTATATATCCCCTTGATTATCAACAAATCATCAAATGTTAAAAAAATTACATCTCCCATTAAACCTTTAAACTATTCACTTGTCTAAGCATATAGGATAATACATACGGGCCATCGTTTGGTACCGTATACACTAGTTAGCTTCCCGCGACTAATTATGGAGACGGAGACTTTTTGAAATGCAAAGTCTCTGTTTTTTTTAAGCTTGAAATGGACGTTGTCTTGTCCAAGAATTGGTAATAAGCATACGAAAAGTACAGCTGCGCTTTGGAGGCCAGAAGTTGAAATATTTATTGGAAGAAGAGTATAGCGTATCATGAGAGAATCCATAATCACGTATAATAAAAAACACCCACTAATGTCAAATTACCTGATGACACCAGAAGAAGCGCTTAAGAAAGGTAGATATAAAATTATAACTTATAAAAAAGAATATTAATTTTAAACAATTCGAAAACGTGTCCACATATCAGGACGATACAATGAAAGAAGCATTAAAATTATTTATCACAGACCAAGTCGCATCGCCAAAAGAAGAAGAGATCAATGATATACTTGCTCTTTTTGAAGAGAAAAAATTTAAAAAAGGAGAGTTCTTTAAGGAACCGTTTAAAATAGGTAATCATATTGCTTTTCTATCTGTAGGAGCGGTGAGACTTATAATCTATAAAGAAAACGGTGATGAAATTACTGCTCGTATCCGTCAAGATAATTCCTTTATTGTAGACCCATTTCGATTGAATGGAACAGACAGTTCTCCGCTTGGGATAGAGTGTTTAGAAGACCTAACTTTACTAATTGCCTCTTTAGAAAAAGTCCAAAAATTACTGGAAACTAATCTTGCATTAAATATTGTGATACGTAAGCACCAAAAAGAGCAAATGTTGGAAATGGCAAAAAGCCATTATCTGTTTCTTACCGGAACTGCAAAAGAACGATATCAATTTATCATTGATAACAATCCAGAATTAATTAAAAAGTTTCCTCTTCGATTTATCGCATCAATGATAGGGATTACGCCTACCCAATTGAGTAGAGTCCGCAACAAAAAATAGGTTACTCCCAATTAATTTCTCAACATTTGTTGAGTTAATCTTATAAGTGTTAGTCTAAATTTTCTCTTTTTCAAAGCTTCGGTTTCCCCTATCAATAAAAACAGCTAATTCCCTTTGCGTATAAATACCATTTATTTCAGAAGAACTAGCTAATAATAAATAGAGTCGCATAAAAATAGAATTTGCTTTGATTTCTCAACATATGTTGAGGAGTCTTTCTAATAAACAATCCAATTTTGTGAATTACAATCCCAGAATTAAAAATTAAAATTTAAAAATGAATAAGATTACCGTAATTTTATTAGTATTCACCAGTTTGATTATTGGCTTATCAAGCTGTAAATCATTATTAAAATCAAGAGGGCTTCACCCTGATTTTGACAGTGAAACTTATGACTTAAAAGGAAAAAAAGCCTTAATTGTCACCACAAGCCATGGTGTACTTAACAAACCAGGAGAGACAACAGGCGATTCGACCGGAGTATTTGGATCGGAAATGACTGTACCTTATTATGAATTTTTAGATGCCAACATGGAAGTACATGTTGCCAGTATTAAGGGTGGTCAAATTCCGATAGACCCTTCTTCTTTCAAGCGAATCATAAGAACGAAATCGGATGAGAGATATTTAAAAGATGACATCTTCCAAGAAAAAGTGAAAAATTCTATTCCTATAACGGATGTGGATTTCACTCAATATGATGTCGTATTCTTTGCTGGAGGTTGGGGTGCAGCTTACGATATGGGACAGTCAGACACATTGGCTAAAAAAGTATCTCATGCTTACTATAATTCAGATGTATTATTTGGTAGCGTTTGTCATGGTGCTCTGGCATTTGTTTCTGCAAAGGATAGTACAGGTCAGTCTCTAATTAAAGGACGAACAATGACTGGTGTGACTCAAAAACAGTTGAATCAACTCAAAATTGAATTTACTCCGTTACACCCGGAAGAGGAGCTTAAACAAGCAGGAGCTAACTACCAATGCAGTACTGGGAAGAGAGACTTTTTTGAGACCTTAACTGTAGTAGATGAAGAAAAAAGGTTTGTAACTGGACAAAACCAAAATTCAGGACATGAAACAGCCCAAAAAATCATGGAAATATTAAACGATTTAAAATGATACGTATCTCAATCCTGATTCTTGTATTTCAATTCGTTACAATTGGAGTTTTTTCGCAAGAGAGTTCGAAAACAACCCCTCCAAATATTGTATTGATTCTCGTTGACGACTCAGGTTTAATGGACTTTGGTTCTTTTGGAGGAGAGGCTCAAACACCGAATATTGACAGCCTTGCAAAAAGTGGATTAATGTTCACGAATATGCACGCTTCTCCAGTTTGTGCACCTTCAAGAGCCATGTTAATGACGGGGTCAGACAATCATCTTGCCGGAGTAGCGAATTTACCAGAAATGCTCCCTAAAAAATATCAAGACCTCAAAGGGT
The DNA here is from genome assembly GCA_020628475.1 of Saprospiraceae bacterium. Lineage (GTDB taxonomy): Bacteria > Bacteroidota > Bacteroidia > Chitinophagales > Saprospiraceae > JAHDFB01. Next base: position 5,600 of record JAHDFB010000048.1, read on the forward strand.
ACGCAGGTGTATTAAATGATAGTGTTCAAACAATTGCCACGCGTCTAAAAGAACTCGATTATAATACATATGTAACGGGTAAATGGCACTTAGGACATGACGAAAACACCTTACCTACCAAAAGAGGTTTTGATAGATCTTTTATCCTAGGAGCCTCGGGAGCAGACAACTACGAAGCTAGTGGTTATTTACCTATGAAAACAACTGCGCAATGGTATGCAGATGGAAATCCAACAGACTTACCTGAGCATTTTTATTCTTCTGAATATTATGTCGATCAAATGATTCGTTTTCACAAGGAAGAAAGCGATCCCGAACAGCCATTTTTCTCGTATATCGCTTTTCAAGCCATTCACGCTCCTCTTCAGGCGCCAAAGGAATTTGTAGAAAAGTATAAAGCGATCTATTCAGAAGGTTGGGATGTGCTACGTGAAAAAAGATTTGCAACTGCAAAGCAAATGGGTATAATCCCTGAAAATTCTGAAATGAATCCAATGTTTGAAGAAATGAACTCTTGGGAAAGCATCTCAGAAAAAGATCAAAAAGCTTACATCACTGATATCGCTATGATGGCTGGAATGTTAGAAGCAATGGACTATCATATTGGACGGTATATTAGCTATCTAAATGAAATTGGGGTGACAGAAAACACCGTTTTCATTATTACTTCTGATAATGGTCCTGATGGTGGGAATTATGAAAACCTATATGGCTGGGCAAAACGCAACGGTTTTCATAGAGATTTTGATAAAAATGGAGGAAAGCGATATTACGGAACAATAGGCCCAGAGTTTGCAAGTGCTATAGCGGCTCCTTTTTCATACTTCAAATACTATACAGGAGAAGGAGGCCTAAGAGTTCCGCTAATTATTAGCGGACTAAACAAGTCCAATAATCAAATAGACAATTCATTTTGTTTTATAACGGATATAGCTCCTACTATTTATGATATTGTAGGACTTTCGACATCTGAAAACGAAGGATATCATCCTATTTCGGGCAAAAGCTTACTTCCACATATTGAAAATGATTCAGTCCCTATTTACAGCTCAAATGAAGGTGTAGGTTTAGAAGCAGCTGCTTCTTCAGCCTATTTTTTAGGAGATTATAAAATTGTTAAAAACAACACCCCTCTTGGAGATAAGCAATGGAAAATGTATAACCTTAAAATAGACCCTGCAGAGACCATTAATATAGCTACTCAAAATCCAATGTTATTTCAAATTATGCTTTCGAAATATGAATTGTTTGCGAAACATGTAGGCGTTCAACCTATGCCTGAGGGATACAATGCACAAAAAGAGGTCGGAAAGAAATCTTTTAAAGCAATGTTGAATCCATTTAAGAAATAAACTATCTCATGACTTTCACTTTTATATCTTACTTTCTAATTCAATTTTTGTCTGGTTCGCAAGGGCAATCTAATCAGGAGAATTTAGAATTGCATGTTGTGTCTTATGAAGAATTCGAAACATTTGTAAACACTACTGGATATGTTACAGATAGTGAAAAATATGGGTGGTCATTTGTTCAAAAAGATGTCTACAATTTCGAGGTAGTCGAGGGTGCAACTTGGCGCAAACCAAACGGGGAGGACTCGCCATCTTCGAAGCAATTACCAGTAACACAAGTGAGTTACAATGACGCAATAGCATACTGCGCATGGTCGGATACGAAAATTCCCACCTACGAAGAATATTGGGAACTCATCAAAAATGATAATCGACCTATTGTAAGAAATAACAATAAGCCAATTAGCACTATCAAAGAAGTGAACGTTTTAGGGAATGTTTGGGAAATTACTGCCACTACTACCGGTGATTCTACCAGACTTGCAGGCGGTTCACTTTTTTGCTCAGAAAATACCTGTCATGGCACTTCAAAAGATCGTGAGTTATACGTTGACAAGCAAACAGGAAATACCCATATTGGGTTTGCTGTCATACGAAATAGCAGCTAACATCGGATTAACGGATTTAAAGAACCGATTATTCTAAACCGTTGGTGGTAATTAAAAACATAAAAACAATGTTAAGAACGATAGTTATAATATTCTTAGTTATAATTTCAAGTTATCCAGTTTTAGCTCAAAACAAAGGTAAAGAATTTAAAATATCACTTCAAACAGACTTAGTTGCTTATACCACTCCAGGCGGTTGGAGTGCTTGGGGAGTTGCTCAATACCAGAAGAATCAACTATCGGTTGGATATATAAATTATCCAAATAGAGATAAGTCGTATTACTATAATACAGGAATTAAAGAGGATGACCGTTTTATTCGAGTTACAGCATCAAGGTATTTGAAACACCAATCATTCCTAAAATATTTCTTCTACGGGGCTAACTTCGAATACCATTGGAGGTTGCTCGAGGAAACAGTTACACGTGAACTAGTTAAAGATACTCATATTAAAATCGGACCATTCATTGGTTCAAATTGGTATCCATGGGCGAAAAAAGAAAACTTTCTTAAAAGCTTTTCAGTAATGACATGGGCAAGTCCTGTATTCATAGCAGGAGGAGAGAATCAAGATAAAGCCTTCGAGACTACAGGTAATATCTATGATAATCAAAAAACATTCAACATCTCCTTCGGTGTGAATATTAGTTATACTATCTTCGAAAAATAAATCTATGATGAAATTAAAAGCTTTTATTACACTTGCACTTTTGGTCATGATAGCCACTTCTTGTGTAAAAATTGATCTTCTTGAAGACACTGGGATCAGGTATTCTACAGTTCCTTCAATAGGGTCTGCCGATACATTATGGACACAAATAGGTTTAGCAAAAGAAATTATAAATATAAATGAACAATTAGTATTTATAAGTGGGGGAGAAAACCCCGTACCTATAGAAAATTGGAACGACTTTAAACCAATATTTCCATGGTTAAAAAACATTGATCGACAACTTCTCTTCGATAGCACCTATTTTTACCGCTCACCTGGTGTTAGTAGTAACTGTTCTTATTGTCAAATACATATGGACTATAAAGACCATACCTGGGTGAAATTGGCAGAGATCATTGGAATCACTTATATTCCTGACAAAACAGATCTTAACGATGTGGAACCAGGACATCTTAAAATTCAAACCATTGAAAAATGTCAGCTATTGTATTATAAAGCTGGTTCAACAGTTTATGACCTTACGGACAACAAGGGTAATTACTATATTATGCATGCAACCGAGAATGGTAATCCATCAATAGATGTTGATCTACCGGAAGAATGGACAATTAGTACAAGAGTACTTAATACACCTATTATTCTAGGTCCATTTGGGGGAGGCGATTATTGTTATTACAATATCGTTGGGGATCATTTAGGACAGGGATATCACCAATACATATATGCAAACGATTATTTTCCTGAGTAAATGCTACTTACAACATATCTAGGACTGATAAAGCTTTACACTTTTTCATAAAAAGTAGTGATACAAAAAAGAATAAAATAGAGATCCCATCCAAAATCCGACATTACTGGGCTCCAGTTATGAATTTAATGTACAAATAATTATTCGCTAAAATATTAAGTATCAAATGAACAATGTCGGAATCCAAAAATGCTATTAATAAAAGAATTAACTTTGATTTTTTTGTGAGGGTGAAGAACTTATTGATTAAATCAAAGTGGAATTGTAGTATGAATGTGAGGAGTTGGCTTCCAAGTGTGTTGATAGTGAGTTTTTTGCTATTCTCCGATGGTGTTGGGGCACAGAATTTTGTAAAGCGATATTTCGATAATATTCTGAATAATCAGAATGATATTTCGCAGCCCCAATTAATAGTCTATCCTACCCTCGCCTTCGCACCTGAAACAAGTTGGGAAATTGGGTTAAGTGCGTTGTATGTATTTTATGCGAAACGGGATACGACCAATCGACTTAGTGAAATCAATGCTTTTACCTTTTTTACTCTGGAGAATCAATATGGATTTTGGTTTGACCATGCCCTCTATTCACATAAAAATCGATGGTTTTTCTTAGGGCAAGCTCGGATCCAAAGCTTTCCCTTGTTCTATCATGGAATTGGTATCGAGACTCCTGAAGACTATATTGCCAGAATAGAAACGAATCAAATCATTTTAAAGGAACGTGTTCTTCGGAAGGTGCAACATGACATTTTCGTAGGATTGGAATTTGATTGGCAGCGGCTTTCTGGAACTGAGTTCATCTTTGTAGATCCGGAAGATATGCCGTCCGAATTACCCTCAGGTTATGAAGGATCCAATAGTGTAGGACTCGGTATTGGATTGATACATGATAATCGACATAATGTACTGAATGTTCGAAGAGGCTTGTTTTCAGAATTGGCTTTCTTACATTATAACCCAGCTTGGGGAAGCAGCCATCACTTTAGTGCGATTTTATCCGATACACGCGTCTATAGACCCATGGGGGAAAACAATGTATTAGCCTTTCAATTATTGGGACAATTTAAGTTTGGGGATGTTCCATTTAATCAACTGGCCTTGATGGGCGGAGAAAGTATCATGCGCGGGTATTATTTAGGAAGATATAGAGACAATAACCAATTAGCTGCTCAAGTAGAATATCGATTTTTGCCGATTCCCTTCCACTTTACTGATCGGTTGGGATTTGCTGTTTTTGCTGGAGCTGGCTCTGTTTTCAATCAATCGGAAAATCTTCAACTATCGAATGTGGTTCTCTCTGGCGGTGCTGGATTGCGTTTTTTATTATTTCCCAAAAAAGATATTTGGACGCGCTTAGATTTTGCCGTTACGGAAGAAAGTACAGGATTCTATTTATTTATTGGGGAGGCATTCTGATAAAAAAGGCTCAAAATGTAATCACTTTGAGCCTTTTTTATTCAGCATTAAATTGATTTAGTTCTTTATCAACTTCTTTGTACATTGAAAGCCCTCACCATTGATTTGTAGCATATATAGTCCAGGCGCTAATTGACCCGTAGAGATTGTATAAGCATTTTCAGTAATGATCCTATCAAGCAATTGTATAACACGACCATCCGCACTCAGGATTCTGATTTTCATAGCTTCTTGCCCTACATTTGTTGAAATGTTAATGGTAGATGTAAAAGGATTCGGGTAAACATCTACTTCGGCGTACTCACTAGACGTCGTTGAGGTGTTGACTTGTCCAGTCGTAAATGTATAAACCTCTGAAGTAACATCCCCACATAGTCCATTGGAACGAACAGCCCAATAGTACGTTGTTTCTTCGTCTAGGATTTCTGTAAGATCTGTGAAGTTGCTCAAGGATATATTCTCTTCCAACACTACATCATTTAAATCAACATCTGTTGCGACAATTATTGTATAGTCATTAGCCAAGTCCGAATTTGACCAGTCAAATGCCACGGGACTTGACACCATCGTTTCATTATTGGCTGGAACCATTAAACTAACGGCTTGAGGTAGGTCTACAATCTCTATTTGAAAATCTTGATTCGTTGTATTCGTTCCGTCTGTAACCGATACTGTTTCGGTATATATGCCCGGCGAATTATTCGGGATTGTGACCGTCATCGTGACTGTTTCACCAGCTGCAGGGTTATCATTACTTGTGGGATATGGTGCTGTAAGTACTATCCCCGTTCCAAAACCACTACCTATTGTTATGTCAATTTCCACCACATCACCAGGGCAACCTGCAATAATCGTTTCCGAGAGTGAAATGGCAAAACCAGATGCGATAAATTTGTATATGCCATATTCTGCATCAGATATTAAATTAGTTGGTCCCATGCAAAAATGGGGCGTTCCTGCAGTGTCAAAGGCAATACCATCAGGTCTTCCAGCGTATCCAAAGTTTTCTTGTCCTAAATCGATCAAAGTCGCCATCTCGCCATCCATAAAACCAACTCCCCCGCCAGACATGGCAAAGTACAATGTACCATTGGGTGCTTGCTCTAATGCCATAACATTTCTATCAAAAATGCTTGTCGTATAATCCGTCCAGTCTGTACCGTTAAATTTTAAAAGTCCATCACCACCGGCCCAAACATCACCTGAATTATCTACAAAAATGGAGGTGATTTCTGTTAAGCCAGGCACCTTAATGGAGGTCCAAGCTATTCCATCAAAAAAATTAACAAAAGCTTCTGATGTATTCCAATCTACTGATCCCAGGAATGCTTCGCCAGAAAAAGTTTGAGCAATGCAGGTATGCCAATTACCACTAATGCCATCACTACTGTTGTAATGATTCCATGAAACACCATCATAATAACTAGCTCCTTCGTTTTCCATAGCCAACCAAATCTTACCATCTTTGGCATCTAATGCATAAATACAACATCCTTGTAAATCAGTATTGGGATAATAATTTTCCCAATTATCATCTTTGTATTGAGCGCCTCCGCCGTATCCACCGACCCAAATTTTATCAGAATCCAAGTTAAACGTTGTCAAATCCGAGTTTACTTGGGCATTAGAAAGTAGAATATTTGAATTATTATCCACTTTAAATAGACCAGATCCTTGTGCTATAAAATACATTTCATCCATGTTATCAAAAGCAACGCCTGTTGGTGCATTTTGTATCGTTAAGGGATGGATATTAACAAGCTCTTGCGCAATCAAAAAACTATTACAGACAAACAAAGCTATTATGACAATGGGTAATCGTTTCATCATTCTTTCATTTAAGTTTAAAAATCTACCGGTGTTAAAAATCAGTAATACCAATAGTCCTTTTATCTATACTCACATTTGAAGAGCAATGTGACAATTTCAATAAACAAGTTCTTACAATGTCTGGATATGGATATTATAGAAAGAACAAAAGTTCGTTCATGTCCTATTTATGAAGCGTAAACATGATTGAATGCATGCATGATGATGTAGTCAAGTAAAAAAGACTTTGCGTCAGCGCTGCGAAATGGCAGGGCGCGGAGCGACCTGGACCGAAGGGCCGAACGTATAGTGAGCCATGTAGCATAGCGACCTGAAAGGAGACGCCCAGAAAATGAACCTCTTTAATTATGGATATTCAGTAGTAAAGAAAAATTAAATTTTTCATAGTTGACTGTTCTTTTTTCTTGAAAAAAAAGAACCAAAAATTCAAGGCTGTTAAGTCTACGCTAAACTATCTGCCATTTTCTTAAGGTCGTAAAACTCGACGGAAAATACTCGTTTTATGAATCGTTTTCTTGGACCAAAAGCACTAAAACATAAAGGAATATTATGTGGATTTCTCAAACACTTACGACCTTGAACAGAAAATGATCGATATTTTTTAACGCTTCGACTTAAAGGCCAAAATCAAATTCTTTTCTAGAAATTATAAACAATACCCCGTCTTTGAATGAAATTCGGTGAAATTGAGCTAAGAAAATAAATATATTTCTTTTAATGGGCTATCCAATCATTCAGAAAAACTAAAAATCATTGATTTGTAAAAACAAAATGGATTTTGGCTTATTTCTGAAGATGTCTAATTAACTAAATAATGTTCACTTCGAATTCAAGATCGATGTCAAATTTTTGAGCAACGGAGGCTCTTACATTACGGGCATGTTCGTAGATTTCTTGGCCGGTAGCTTCTCCATAATTGACGATGATCAGCGCCTGCTTCTCATAATTCCCAGTATGTCCAACACGCTTCCCTTTCCAGCCACATTGTTCGATCAACCAACCAGCTGGGATTTTGTATTGATCTCCTATTGGATAAGACGGTACTTTCTCATATTTTTCTTGGATACGTTCATATTTATCCGCAGATACAACCGGGTTTTTGAAAAAGGAACCACTGTTTCCGATTTCGGCAGGATCTGGCAACTTGGCCTGTCGAATGGATATTACGGCGTTGCTCACATCCGTGATCGTCGGTACATCCACCTTCAGGTGATCGAGGACTAATTGAATTGCGCCATAATCCGTATTGACTTGAAAAACATCTTTACTAAGTCGAACAACAATCGAACTAATGAAAAATCGCCCCTTGTGAGCTGCTTGTTTAAATATGCTGTCTCGATAGGCAAATTGACAAGATTGCTTATTGAAAATTACCGCCTTTTTTTCTTGTAAATCATAGGCATGTACTCCAAGAATAAAATCCTTGATTTCCACACCGTATGCTCCAATATTTTGAATGGGTGCTGCACCGACCGTTCCAGGGATCAGTGATAAATTCTCAAAGCCTGCATATCCTTTGTCAATACACCACAATACGGTTTCGTGCCAATTTTCGCCTCCACCGATCTGCAATACCACGCCTTCATCATTTTCTTGCAAGACCTCGATCCCTTTGATTTCATTTTTCAAAACGATCTTATCGATTCCCTGCGTCAACAACATATTGGAACCTCCACCAAGTATGAAATAATCTTCTGGCGATCCATTTAATGCTAGCAAATCATCTGCACGCTGAATTATTTGGATTTCTTTGGCATCGACATCCACACCAAAGGTATTGTAAGCCTTTAAACTTGGCATAGTTACAGTTTAAATATCTTATCCAACTCTCCACCTTCTCCCGGTTTTGCGTTGAAATCCGGCATCTTCCAGTATGGTAAACTATAGGTGGTATTGACGCCAAAATGTAGAGCCGTAGAAGGATTTAATGGATTCAATCCGTATCGGACAAATACCTCGACCACCTTGGATTTATTTCCAACCGCGAATCCCAGCTCCGCTACATAGGTGGGATAATAAGGTCTTTCAATGCCTCGTTCTCTACCCTTTTCATTGATTCCGTAGAATTCTGTTCTATTGATTTGATAACCACCACCGAAATAGTAGCCAAATTTTTCCAACTCATTTAATCCTGTTGCACCGTTGAAATTAATTTTTGCTAACATCGGAATGGACAATGCTCCTAAACCATAATATTCTTCTACATTGAATGCAAATACTCCTAGATTGGCGTAGGCTTCCAAGCTCAAGGATACCTTTTGTGTCCCTACCCAGGTCTTCAATCCAAAAGCCGAGCTGATCAAGGCATTTCCGCTTGATCGATCCGCTCCTGTGCCGTCATCCGGATTGACATATCGCTGATACAAATCATAGCCTGAAACTAAACCAATGTTGAACTGGGCCTGCCCTTGAAATGCTATCATGAGCATGGGTATAATTGCAATTATTCTCCAATCTTTCATATCTTCTTTTATCCTTTATTGTGTAGCAATATTGCAGATCCTATACGGTTGGTATGCAATATCAACTTAAATGTAAATAAACTATTCCTATTGCAGTTTGGCTAATGCTGCATATTTGCCATTTTCTTGCAAGATCAGGGTATCATGTGTACCTTGTTCTTCTATTTTCCCTTCTTCGATGACATAGATATTGTCCACATTCTTAATGGTGGAAAGTCTATGTGCAATAATGATGGATGTTCTATTGTGCATCAAGTTTTCTAAGGCATCTTGTACCAATTTTTCTGATTCAGAATCCAGCGCGCTGGTCGCTTCATCCAATACAAGAATCGATGGATTTTTCAATATGGCACGTGCTATAGCCACGCGTTGTTTTTGACCACCTGATAATTTTATACCTCGTTCTCCAACGGTTGTTTCAAAGCCATCAGGAAATTTCATGATAAATTCGTAACAATTAGCCGCTTTTGCAGCCTCTATCATTTCTTCTTCGGAAGCATTTGGTTTACCATATAAAATATTTTCACGTAAGGTTCCTCCAAATAACATAATCTCCTGGGGAACGATGGCAATGTTATTTCGAAAAGCGCTGTAATCGTATTCTGTAATATTTTGACCATCGACCTCTATACTTCCATCTTGTAGATCATAATAACGCATCAATAATTGTACGATGGTACTCTTACCCGATCCACTCTGCCCGACCAAGGCAATCTTATGGCCACTCGGAATCGTGAAATTAATGCCTTTTAATATCTCCATATCTGATCTGGTTGGATAGGAAAAATGTACATTTTTGAAACGAATATCACCGTTCAAGTTCAATTCCTGTTTAGCGTGAATATCCAATTCACTCTTTTTGTTCAGGATTTCCCGGATGCGTTCTGTTCCTCCTATGGCGGAAACAATCTCTGAATAGAAATTACCCAATCCTCCGATCGCACCGCCTATAAAAGCCGTATAAGAAATAAAGGAGACTAATTCTCCAATGGTCATTTGATCATTCGCCACTTGATTGGCTCCCAACCATAGTATAAAGAATATCCCGCCAAATAATAGCACCACGATGAAAGTAGAGAATCCACCTCTCACTCTAGCTAAGCGTAGGGAAATATCTACTAGATTCTTGATCTTCTCGTTATATCGTTTGGTTTCAAACAACTCATTGGTAAATGCTTTCACCGATTTGATATTGTGTAACGATTCTTCCACCACCACATTGGTTTTAGCGAGTTCCTTTTGTCTATTTTTCGAAATTCTACGGAGGTATCTTCCAAAAAACAAGGCTCCTACAACGATGAATGGAAAGGTTAATAACATATAACCCGTAAGTACTGGCATAGTAATCACTAAGATGGTAATTCCAATGATCAGGATGAGTATTTGCCTAAAAAAACTGAGTAAGGTGAATGAAAATACATTTTGTAATTGCGCCACATCCGATGAGATTCTGGACATCAGCTCTCCGATACGATTTTCCTCAAAGAAAAATATCGGTAAGGATACCATTTTTTCATACAAGGCCATACGCAGATCGGCCATCGCTTTCTCACTCACATAAGCGTTTAAGATAACTTGAGAAAAGGAAATGACTCCTTGAACCAATAATATGACGATCAAGGCCCATCCCAGATTATTCAAGTCTAAACCATATCTCGGTGTACCATTAGCAATATCCGTAAGTACTCCTGCGATGGCAGGAAATACCATGGTCAACAAACTAGACAAGAATAGCATGATGAACGCTCCTATCAAATACCACTTATAGGGTTTGACGTAGCTGTACATCTTCAATGCGTCCAGAAATTCTTCCTTCGTAATTCTTTTTTTCTTTGATTCGTCCGAATCCTCCAACGTGCTTTCCCTGCTGGCCATATTCTATGGTTTATTCCAATTCTCCTTGATAAATTACTCCAGAAGATGGTGTTTCTTTTAATTCCAACTTACACAAATCCGGTAATAGTGGTTTTAGCTTTCGCCATATCCATACAACAATAACTTCTGCCGTTGGGTTTTCCAATCCTTCAATATCATTGAGATATTGATGATCTAATAAGACTTCAATTTTCTTCCATGCCCTTTTCATATCGCCATAATCCATTACCCAACCGATGGTTGGATCCAATGGGCCGTCAATAAAAATGCGGATATGATAGGTATGTCCATGTAAATTTTTGCACTTGTGCCCTTCGGGAACCATCGGTAAAAAGTGCGCTGAGTCAAATGAAAACTCTTTATAAATGATCATTTCTGCCAATTTAGATTGGCAAAGATACAGGATTCAAGCAGTTTTATCATTGATATTGAAAGGCAGTTGATCATCTATCCTACAATAATTAGATATTCATAGACTGAGTGCAGAAGATCGCCTATGAATACTCACGCTTTGATAAAAACTTGAGTCCTTGTTCCATTATTTTAAGATAACTTTGAATCAATCTATACAGTAGGATCCAGATTTTTTTTGACCATGACAGAATAGCTTTTACCAATGGGTAATTTTTGATCGCTGAGGACCAACATATTATTTTCAGTCCCGATAACCCTTTTGAAATTGACCAAGTAGGATTTATGAATTCGCATAAACTGGGGATTCGGTAGAATATTTTCCATTTCTCGAATGGTTTTACGGGCCATGAGCATGCGCTCATCTTTCAAGAAGAACTTCAAATAATTACCCCAAGATTGTATGTACAATATATCTTCAAAAAATATTTTATTCGTTTTTCGATTATCTCGAATCATCATAAAATCATCTTTGGGTTCCTGTGATTCTGCTTGCTCTATTTCAGGTCTTTGATGAAACTCTGTTTCTAAGCGGATCATTCGACGTACCCGTTCCAATGCCTTCAAAAACCTCGAAATACGAATTGGTTTCAACAAATAATCTACTACTTGATCGTAGTTAAAGCCATCGATGGCATATTGCGAGTAAGCGGTGACAAACACAATTTTGGGCGCGTTATTTTGCAGTGAATCCAGTAATTCTATTCCTGTTATATCTGGCATTTGAATATCCAGCAATATCAAATCGACCGACTGTTTCTGCAAGAAATTAATGGTGGACATTCCATCGTAACAATTTCCAACGAGTTCCACATCATCGATCCGTTCCAGATAGGATTGCAAGAGCGTATGCGCTAGTGGTTCATCATCTACTATTAATACTTTGATCATATACTCGTATCTATTGTCAAGCTTACTTGATATTTACTCACTCCTTTTTTGGTAGTCAATTGATGTTTGTTGGGATAAATTAACTCCAGTCTTCGCAGGGTATTCTCCAATCCAATATTCGTTTTGACCACTTGTTTATCCGATATAATACTATTCTCAATGTGAAAATAAATGTTTTTAGCTTCTGATCTCAAGGATATATTTAAATAACAGGCTTTGGTGGAATGCGTGCCATGTTTGAAGGCATTCTCAATAAAAGGAAGCAATATTAAGGGCGCAATGTATAGGGACTGATCCACTGAATCGATATCTACATGGAGTTCACACACATCATGCAGTCGCAATCTTTCCAATACAATAAACGCTTGGATTAGATTTAATTCTTGATCCATGTTGATCCGATCTTTCTTAGAAGAATCCAAATGATAACGCATGACATCTGAGAGCTCCAGAATCATTTCCGATCCTTTGCTGGCATCGATCTGATTGATCGAATAGATATTATTTAATGTATTAAACAAGAAATGCGGATTCATTTGAGCTTTCAAGGCATTTAATTCGATTTCAGTCTTCTTGGCGGTTAATTCTTGCAGTTGATATTGACTGACGATTCCTCGCTTCAAGTATTGCATTCCGGTACTCAACACTATTATGAACACTGCATTTACGATGTGTTGGAATATGGGATTTCCATTGAACGTGCTAAAATTTTTAAGCAGTTCAAACAACACAATTCCTAATCCAATGACAAGAAACAACCCTATTATATACCAAAAATATTGACGTTGATTTAAGAATCGTTCTTTTACATAAAAATGTGCATAGGTAATAATGGCCATGGGAAGTATACTGTAAAAAACTTCTAGGAATAAAGGAAAATCTTCTCCTTGGGCCTGCACATACAGCAGAAAACTAAAAGCTAAATAGGCGAAGAGCCATGTTATCGTGTGATATACCCATCTTGTCTTCAACCATTTCATGCTGCCAAATTAGAAAAGAATACACAGTGCACCATATTAATGTTATGAACGACTTTTGTCACAGGATGAATGTGCTTGGAATATTTTTTCGGCCAGTTGATCACACTAATTTTAGATTAAGCAGGAAAGCCTATAATTTGGAGCTTGAGATTCAAAATGAGTCCATTAATCTAGATTACACAGAACATACATATTCTTTTAGAAAAAATAATTTATCAAATGAAAATAACTGCCATCCATATGTCGAATCTACTTTCTCATTATTCCTGTAGATCTATCAATCACGTTTTATTCACGCTTCTATTCGCGATCCTAATACCTATTGCGGGATTTAGTCAAGATGCGTTGAATAAAAAAACTATAAAGGCGCTGGACAAGCGCTATGAGAAAATCATGAAAAAAAATAAAGTGGTTGGAACCAGTGTTGCTATTTATGAAAATGGAAATATTCAATTTGCAAAAGGATACGGATATGCTGATAAAGAAGCCAACATGTTGGCTTCTGCAAAAACAGAATTCAAAGTCGGTTCCATCACTAAAGTCTTTACTTGTTTTGGCATCATGCTTTTACATGAGCAAGGAAAATTGGACATTAATAAATCGATTGTACACTATATTCCTGAAATCGCTATCGAGCATTATCAAGAAGGACCTGCTACCCTAATCATCAAAGATATTATGAGTCATAATAGTGGTTTACCAAGTGACATCGTCAATGGTATGTTTTCTGAAACACCGCCTTCCTTTGATTGGACCATTGAGAAACTAAATCAGCATTATATGAGCAGTCAACCTCATTACCTGATGAGCTATTCTAATCTGGGATATGGACTACTCGGTGAATTGATCGAACGCGTGAGTGGCAAGCGTTACACAGACTTTATGAAAGAAGCCGTTTTTAATCCGATTGGGATGAATCAATCTTATATTTTTTCGGATGAAGCCAGCTTATCTAAAGCCTATGTTGACGAAACGCTTTATGTACCGAATCTGATTCGTGATCAGGCTGCCGGAAGCATGGTCTCTACGGTGGAAGATATGTGCTTATTTATACAGTTGATGTTGGGTGATGGACAAATTAACGGGAAGCAAATCCTAGCCGCAGAAAACGTAGCATGGATGGAAACGAATCAATTGGCTCAAAATGCCATTCCTACCGATGATCGATATGGCTTTGGACTTTTTATCAATGATTTAAAGCAGGTTACTAAGGACGAAAGCACAGCTATCCGTTACATTGGACATGGTGGAGACACCTATGCCTTTCACGCCAATTTCGGTTATTCTCCCGATTTAAATATGGGCGGAGTCGTTCTGACAAACTCTGACAATGGCGCAAGAATCAACTCCATCAGTCGCTTATTGGATACCTATACCGAAAATCAATACGACTATAATATCCAATCGAATAGTAGCTCGGATGTAAGCAGTGATTATCCAGATTTTAAGCCAGAGGAAGTCATCGGAAACTACGATTTAGGGCCATATAGTATGGTGGTAGAAGATACGAAGAAGATCCCTTTTAATGTGGGAAAACAGAAAATCATTCTTAGTCAAATTGCTGAGTCTAATGTGTATAAGATCAAGGCTAAATTATTTGGTTTTTTACCGATCCCTGTCAAAAGTGTACAGATGTACTTTCAGAAGGTAGGCGATGAAATCATTTTGGCACAGAAACAAGTCAAAAGTGGTTCAGTCAGTATCATATCTAAGAAATCACCTAAAAGTCAATCTATCGAGGCATGGGAATCGATGTTGGGTAATTATGAAGTCATAGACAATTTTAAAACGAGCTTTCCAGCTGTAGATGTAGAAGGAAAAAAGATTACTCTGAGTCGAGTAGATGATTATCTTATTTTGGATTTTGAGGGCATGGATATGCTCGGCAATACTAAAGTTTATCCATCGGATGAAAAGGTTGCATTTACCGCGGGGATCGGACGAAATTCGGCTTACACCTTGCAAAAATTGGACAATGGTAATCTCGCTTTCATGGGCTTTGAGCTGAAAAAAATATAAGCTGAGCCTAGGCCTAAAATGTATAAGCACCGTTTATTTTCATCTGGAATAAACGGTGCTTTTTTATTTAATAGACCGTTTTTCGAGAGCGAAACATATTATCCGGATCCTGTTCTTTTTTGATAGCTTTTAATTGATCAAAACTCTCGAGGAAATATTGACTTGTAGGAATAGATCGATCTTTAAAACTGATAAATGCTCCTCTGGTTTGCGGAAAATTAAAATCTCTCGCTTCTTGTATCCAATCTTGCGCCTGATTAATATAGGCATTGACGTGATACTTACGACCTGCCTGAATATCTTCGGCACTTTCATTCCACCAAGCCTGATACTGAATCGTATATGGCCGCTTTTGGTATGGGAAAGCACAACCGTTCGGAAAGGCTTTGACCTCAAAATCATCAGTGTAATAATTCCCACAGATCGCCCCCAAAGTGACATAGGTATGCAAATGAGCTTGAATCCCTTCCTTAGAGATCAAGGTCGATCGTAAGGTCCGAATCAAATTTTTACGTCCTTCTTCTCCCAGTCCTTCTTCTTTGACCAATTTACTTGTCAATTTATGTGGTGCAGGAAAGTCGATATCCGGTGGAAAATAACCTAAAATAGGAACACCACTTTTCGATTTCAATTTTTCATATTGCGTAGATACTCGATGCCAACTTCCAAAATTGTGCTGGTCCTTCTGATCACGTTTGATAATTTCTCGAGAAGATGGTGGCACATCTTTGAACCAAGTATTTAGATCTTTTTTAAGCATTTCCACTAATGCCTCTTCCGAATCCACATCTGCTCCATAATATCCATAGAATGTGCAATCATGTACTGATTCATCAATGGATTTGTCGTCTTCTGGTATGGCCATAATTTGAAGGTTGGTTCCGAGCAAGGCCTTGTTTTGATTCGGAGCAATGACTGCTTCCCAAGCTTCTAATATTTTAATGGCTGGAGCAATGGTATGCCCATAAGTACTTTCCCATTTGACAGCAAATCGAAGGGTTTGTTTAGGTTGTTCCATACATTGAAGCACGATTTCGGCACAGATTCCAAAACTAAATCCTCCGCCACCTCTCAATGCCCACAATAGTGGTTTATCCTCCTCGTTTTCGATATCTAGATATCTGATTTTACCATCTGGATTAATAATAGTAGCACCGACAAGATATTCACAACACATGCCCCATTTTCGAGTCCAAGGTCCCCATCCTCCCCCTAAGGTAAAGCCCATGGCACCCACGGTTTCGCATGTACCATGTGGAATACTCACATGGTTTTCATCCAGACTGGGAATAATATCTTTGAAAAGTACGCCTGATCCAATTTTGACGCGCATGGCCTTCTTATCGATACTGAATTGTTTCATCTCCGAAAAATCAATCACGACAGCACCTGTTGCCGTACATTCTGCTTCATGATCATGTCCTCCAGATCGAACACGCAATTCATAATCGGGATTACTTTTAACAACACGAACGACATGTGCCGCTTGCTCAGCGCTCCTACACATAGCAATAACTGCAGGTTTGATGTCAAATCGACGATTGAAAGGTTTACGTTTCAAATCGTAATTGGGTCCATCGTTTTCTATCAAGACTATCGGTGGGTCTGAAATAGCTTGAATCTCCGAACGAATTTGTTCGGGCGTTTTTTTTGTTAGTATCATAGATAGGTTGAATTTGTACGTTAAAAATAAAATTTTCTTGGAACAATATAGTGTCAAAAATTTCAAAGATTTTGTCATCCAATTTGACGGTTAGATAAGTTTATGCTTTTAACATATCTCTGCTTTTCCAATTAGTCCGTATCTTTTTTATCAAATACAATTCTATATGAAAAATGTCTTCCTTTGCTTTCTCTTTTCTGCAGTGGGCATGTTTTGTCAAGCACAAATCATGATTAATAACAGCTCTTGGATTACGGATTTGGCTTACGCCCAAAGTAATCCCGAGCGTGTGTACAAGCTCGACTTATCCAATCAAAACCTGCGAGAAGTCCCAGAAGCTATCAAGCAATTTGTTCATCTTCAAGAATTAAAATTGTCGGATAACAAGATTATTCATTTGGATAATGCTTTTGATGGCTTGAAATATTTAGAATTTGTGGAGTTAAGCGGCAATTGGATTCAAGAAATTGATTTTTCCATTTTCTCAGATTCAAAGGATCGACTAAAAGAGTTGTACTTACGGGATAATCAAATCTATGTGATCGATAGTAGTATCAATACACTGCATGCTCTTGAACGACTAAACCTAGGAAATAATCGAATCGAGTCCATTGATTCGAATGTGGCATTGCCTCAACTCATTAGTCTATACATGGACAATAATGTGATCAGCAGTGAACTTAATTTCTTACGTTCTAGCAAAAAATTAAGTCGACTCAATGTTAATAACAACCGCATTGAACATTTGCGTATTGATGCCGATTTTGGAAATCTGATTCGTTTGGATATCGGAGATAATCCTATCGAGACACTTTCCTTTAGTCCCAAAAGGTTGAAAATCGAAAAGTTGATACTAGACTGGATTGACTTATCCACTGTCAAGATCAATCATTTTCCGGATCGACTCATTCGATTATCGATGGAACATTGTTCTTTAGAAAACATTCCTCCGGCGGTTTTAAATTTAAAACAACTTCGAGAGCTATCCATCATGCACAATAATTTTAATCGTTTAGAGGCCAATTTGTTGACCATGCGTCCCTTATCGAGGCTTTGGATAGCGGGCAATCCTATTGATCGTCAAGCCCTTGCCAGCATCAAGAAGAAAAAACGACTCACGATACACATGGAAGAAGGAGATTATAAGTAGATTTTCTGTTGAAATTATCCGTAGAGTCATTCCATATCAGCGGGTATGGCTATATTTATGCTTACCTTTAAACAGACATTCAATGAAATACCTCATCACCTTGATGTTTTCCTTGATTTTAATTCAAGGTCTGCTTTCGCAAAACCATTATGAACCGGGATACTTCGTTGACCTAGAAGGTATCAAGCGAGAAGTGCTCATTTTTAACAAAGATTGGAAGAATAATCCGACTAGCTTTAAGTACAAAAAAAAGGAACAAAGCGAGATTGTTGAAAAATCCATTTTTGATATACGTGCGTTTGGAATTACAGGAATCTGTAAATTTGAGAGGCATGTAGTCAATATTGATCGGTCCGATCAGGAAATCAAAGATTATACGTACAGCAGTGAACCTATTTTCACCGAGGAGGAATTATGTCTCCGCGTTTTGGTTGATGGTCCTGTGAGTCTATATAAATATGAAGACAATAGAACCAGGCGTTTTTTTTATAAAACGGATGGAAAGATTAAACCCTTGATTTACAAGAAATATAAAACCAAATCGGACCGTATTGCCATAAATTATGCTTTTCGAGGTCAACTTTGGTCTATCCTAGAATGCGGTGATTTCGATATGGATGCTCTCCAGAAGTTGGAATATAAGGAGAAAGACTTAATTGAAGCTGTCCGTAATTTCTTAGAATGTTCTGACCAGTCAATGGATTATATTGAAAAAGCCAAGAAATTCAAAAAAACGAATATTGTTTTAAAAGGCGGATTGAGACTTTCCACTTTTAACTTAAGTATTGCCAGTGCGGATCAGAAAGGGGATAAATTTAATAGTAGTTTTGATCCAATACCACAATTTACATTTGGCTTGGAAGTAGAATATATTCTTCCTTTCAGAAATCATGTATGGACGGTATTTTCAGATCCTAGTTATCAATCCTACAAAAAAACGGAAGAGAAAGAGTTTCTACGATTTTTAGTCCAACCTACAGATTTGATTGTTGAATACCAATCTATAGAAATACCTGTCGGTTTTAAATATTATTTTCCTTTGAATAAAAAGGCAAAACTAAATATTAACGCATCACTGGTTGCGGATCTTTTTTTATCTAACAGTTATATTTTGATGGACCGATATCCAGATTTTATAGATGATCCCATCAATTCATATTTCAGTTCTAATTTCGGTATTGGTTTTCAATACGACCAGAAGTATCTTATTGAATTCAAAATGAATAGCAAGCGCGATTTGTTAGCTCAATTTCTAGACTCTGTAGACGCTAACTATCGTTTCTATGGCATTAATATTGGTTACACTATATTTTAATTTTAAGATAAGAACGAAATCAATACGCCTGCGGCAACTGCTGATCCGATCACACCA
>JAHDFB010000049.1 GCA_020628475.1 Saprospiraceae bacterium
TTAATGAACCTAATCAGAAAAGCTCCGACGTGCGCATGTTGATTCATCATCTAGCTCGATAGCAGATCAAGTGGGCTTTGATTAAATTCGAATGTATCTACATAATATTACAAATTTAGGCTTAAATTATATATTTAATATATTTAATTTAGCTTAAAATATTAAATAAAATATTAATATTTTGCATAATTTATTATATTTGCAGAACTAAAATGAGTAGATGCCCGCTTGTAGGATTATAGATGAAGATTTCGAAACGTACATCAAAGACGATAAGGTCCTTGTGCTGTATGGGGCGAGACAGGTCGGTAAATCTACTTTTATGAGGCAGTTCGTTCAGGCTAATTCAGAGGAAGCATTGTATTTAAATTGTGATCAAGTTCATATCATGGATACTTTGCATTCCAGAAATATAGCTCGTATTGCTGCGTTGTTTGGAAAGCACCGATTTATCTGTTTGGATGAAGTACAGACTATTGAGGAGGTTTTGGATGTTCTCCTTTTACTGAAGAAACAATTGAGTCAGTATAAGATGGTTGTTAGTTCTTCTGCAAGTTTCGAATTGATGGAAGTTTCAGCGTCGCTACTTGAGCAGCATTTTCATTTTATAAACTTGTATCCACTAAGCTTAAAAGAATTGCAATCGCAAGAAGACTGGATGGATACAGAATCAAAATTTCCGTTGACCTTGGTATATGGTTTGTATCCACATGTTTATGATACGGAAATCAGTGATAAACAGCAAGCCTTGGCGCATTTTACGGATGATATGCTTTTCAAGGATCTTTGGAAGCAACTGGATATTCGGCAATCGACCCTGTTGCGTAAAGTCTTGAAGGCGGTGGCTTTTAATATAGGCAGAGAACTTCCCATCAATCATTTGGCCAAAGAATTGAAAGTGGCTCGGATGACGATCGAGCGATATCTCGATATTTTGGAAAAAAGCTTCATTATATTTTCACTGAACTCGTACAATAGGAAGTTATCCAACGAATTGAAGAAAAGTAAGAAGTATTACTTCTTTGACAATGGCTTGCGTAATACGATGATTAATAATTTCAATCATATAGAACATCGATCCGATGCAGCCCAGTTATGGGAAAATTTTTGTGTTTCTGAAATTATTAAACAAGCATCTCGACAATATCGAAGCGATCAGTTCTATTTCTGGCGAACCTATGATCAAGCCGAAATTGATCTGGTCTTAGAAAATAAAGACCATGTGGATATATGGGATTTTAAATGGAAGCCCAGGCGCAAGCCAAAGTTTCCACGCAGTTTTATGACAACGTATGTTATTGGAAACCAGGAGTTCGTTACTCCAAAAGAACTGCAAACGTTCTTAAATTAAATATAGTTACCCAAAAGCTCAACCCACTAGTTGAGCTTTTTTTATCTCCAGTTTCAAACGAAATTGTATTCAGTTCCTTACTACTTTATGATTCCACTTTCGAATAGTATATCATAAACTTGCCAGACTTTTGATTTGGTATTTCCAGTCCCTAAATTAGAAAAGCAAACTATAGTAGTCTTAGATTCAGGAAATCGAACCATGAATGCGCTATATCCCCAATCTCCTCCTTCATACCAAACAATATCTTTTCCTTTATAGCTGTCTATCACCAATCCGAAGGCATCATTTGATTTTGAATGCTCAAATTTCATTGTATGGTGCATAAGGTTGTAAAAATCTTCACCTCCCAATTTTTTAGTAGAAAAATTTGCAATCCATTTTTTCCAGTCATTCATGGTCGTATATATACCGCTTCCTCCATAATGAGGTGAATTTCGATGAATTTGTAAAAAACCTTCTCCCTGATCCTTGAGATACCCAGATTCAATCATCCAATCTGTTTCATCTTTTGTACGATAATTATATCCTAAGGCCCTATTTGGTATCACCTGAAAAATATCATCATTAACAATACTATTTTCCATTCCCAAAGGACGAAATATGCGTTCTTGTACAAATTCTGCGAAACTAATTTTTGATATTTTTTCAACGATTTTAGTCAGTAACATATAATTTACATTACTATAAGACCATTGCGATCCAGGTTTGTACATAAGGATGTTAGAAGAATAGGACGCAGCTAAAGCAGTATCAATACTGAAAAAATTTAAGCTACTCCAGTCCGAATTATTTCCCCTTGAATTATAATAGTAATCGTTTATTCCACTGGTCATATAAATCAAATGCTTCACTTGAATACTATCTTCAGTAAATGGAAAATCTTCCAAATAATCAGATACTAAATCATCAAAATGAATTTTGCCTTCGATCATTAAAAGTGCTATAGCTGCAGCAGTAATTTGTTTTGATAAAGAAGCAATGTTAAAACTTGTATTTAAGTCAATCGAAATTTCATGCTCAAGATTTGACAGGCCGTAACTCTTTTGAAAAATATATTCGTCATCTTGAATAACGGCAATTAAATAACCCGGACTGGCTGAAACATTAGAATGAAAAACTGAATCCAAGTTGCTTGAAATGGATTCATTAATTTGCCCGTAAACTGAATTGAAGAAAATCAATAAAAAACATGCAATTAAAAGTCTTTCCATCATTGGATTTATTACTTATAGCTTCTCTATATTTTCGATGATGCGATGAAGATAGTTCTTTTTCATCAAATAGGACTGGATCTTTGTCTCAATACTCGCATCCAAGGGTTTGACCAATTTTGATCCTTCTAGTTCTGAACGTAGTTGTTGGTAGCCTTTTTCTTGTTGATCGATTATTTCTGCTAAAATCTGAGAGGCCTTTTCTTCGGAATAGTCAAATTGTAACTCCATGACTTCCTCATTGACATCCATCATTTCCATCAAGAAACTCGGAGGTAACTCTTTCTTCTGATCCTTATTTTCTCCATAGATTTCTAAGATATATTGCAAGCGACTATTGAAATCCTTCAGCGTATTAAAGGCCAGATTATTTAAGCTGCTTTGTTGTAAAAGTGCTTCCTTTTCTGCATCGCTAGCCTGCATATGCATATCAGGGTGTAAGGCCCGCATCCTATTGTAGTAGGCATTTTTTAGCTGATGCTCATCGATGAAAAAGCTTGCCGGGATGTCGTAAAAGTCGAAATAGTTCATTAGAATATTCTAGAAATATCGAGACCTAGTGCAAAAATCATCAATCCGATCAATAAGAAAAATCCTATAGTATTCGCTATTTCCATCGTTTTATCGGATACCTTTCTTCCACTGATCATTTCCCAAATTAAGAACATAATATAACCACCATCCAGGGCCGGAATCGGTAATAAATTCATAATTCCTAATATCAAGGAGAGCATAGCGGTTAATCTCCAGAAAGATGCCCAATCCCAAGAAGAAGGGAATAAATTTCCAATGGATATGATACTACCAAGACTATCTTTTGCATTTAGCTTACCTGTGAACATTTTCTTGAAAGCCTTACCTTGATCCACTATAAATCCAACCGCTGTGTTCCAGCCTTTTGGAATCGCTTCCATCAAACTGTAATCCCGTTGTTGAACATCAAAGAAATAATTCAATGGCATATTAAAGGCACCCAATGTTCCCGTAGAGTCGAGTGCTATTTGTTTATTTAAGATTTGGTCGCCTCGCTTCAAGCTTATTGCTATATTTTGACCTGCCATAGACTTTAATATCGGTCTAGCCTGGTCATAAAATTCAATGGTCTGACCGTTGATCGATAAGATTTGATCACCTCTTTGTAAACCTGCCTTATGTGCTGGACTATCTTCTCCTCGTTTAAATAAACCTAATACTTTTTTAGCGGTTACCGTACTGGCAACTTCATAGGGTGTTCTAGCTCCAAAAAATAGGGTAGACTTTGCTTTTTGACTACCAAGGATTTTAGTGTATTTAGAATCTACAGGAACGACCACTTCTTGACCGTCTCGATCGACGGTGATCGTATTGACATCATTGATGACAATGGCATTGATGATTTTTCCGACCTTAAATTCATCGAAGGTATCTTCTCCGTATTTTAAGATTTTATCACCCGTTCTCAATCCCATATTATATCCCAAGGTGTCTACGTAGATCCCATCGCTTACTTCATTCGTTGGGATATATTGTTCACCATAGACTTTGAAAATCATGATGAATAATAAGACTCCTAGAATCAAATTAACGGTTACACCACCTACCATGATGATAAATCGTTGCCATGCTGGTTTACTTCTAAATTCCCATGGTTGAGGAGGTCCTTGCATCTGTTCTTTATCGAAACTTTCATCGATCATGCCCGCTATTTTGACATAACCACCGAAAGGCAACCATCCAATTCCATATTCTGTTTCCCCAATTTTCTTTTTAAACAGTTCAAATCCTGGATTGAAGAAGAGATAAAACTTTTCCACGCGGGTTTTAAACCATTTGGCAGGGAAAAAGTGACCGCCTTCATGTAGTACAACCAGAATCGAAAGGGATAATATAACTTGAAGTAATTTTATTAAAAAGTCCATTTATTTGTTTTTTGCAGCTATCCTGCAATACATGAATGTATATAGAATAAGACCGCAAATGTACTGATATTACGATGAATATATTGATTATTCGTCAATACAATACGACTTATTTCTATTTTTGCCTGATCAAGTGATACGTTCTCTTATTTCATAATGTTATTCTTTATTAAATGGTTCTATTCTACACGGATAAAATTGAAGGAAACAAGGCTTATTTTACTGATGATGAATGTCGTCATATTCATCAATCGCTACGTAAATCGACCGGAGATCAATTGCAGTTTATTGATGGTCGTGGATCCTTATACACCGCTAAGATCATTGATGGCTCGAAGAGAAAGGTCGTCGTCAAAATCTTGGAAACTAAACATGTCGAGCCATTAAAACCATATATACATCTGGCCATTGCACCTACCAAGAATATGGACCGCATAGAATGGTTTCTGGAAAAGTCTATTGAAATTGGCATCCATGAAATTAGCTTAATTCAGTGCAAACATTCAGAAAGAAAACAATGTAAAATGGAGCGATTACAACGGATCATGATCGCAGCTTGTAAACAGAGTAAAAAGGCATATTTCCCAATAATTAATGACATCATACCCTTTGATCAATGGCTTCAATTACAGAATAATAAAGAGCAACAGTCATTTATTGCCTGCCTGACTGATCAAACCAAACCTTTGAGCCAACAATACCAAAAAGATTCAGACGTGGCAATTTGCATTGGTCCTGAAGGTGGATTTCGAGATGTAGAAATCGAAGGTGCGATAGAATATGGTTTTACGGCTGTACATCTCGGAGATCAACGCCTCAGAACGGAGACGGCCGGTATATTTGCCTTATCCACCATTCAGGTCTTGAATGCATTGTAGCTTCTAGGAATGAATCGAATGCAATATGGATTGATAGGTTTTTTCCAATTGATCCGTTTTGCTATATCCCTTCGCTAAAAGAAAATATTCATCTCTTGCGTGTAGAATGAGCGTTGGATAACCACCCACCTTGAATTGCTGTGTAACACTAAAATCACTATAGGTTTCCTGCTTATACAGATCTTCTTGCATATTAGCTTCGAAAGCTCCTTGATCCAGACCGTATTCTGCAGCCAGTTTCGCAAAGTGGGATTGATCGGCCGGGTCGATTCCATCGTAATAAATAGCTTTTTGTAAATCAGCAAGATATTCTAGATCAAATCCGGTTTGATATGATCGGAATACAACCATGGCAATAGAGGAAGGGACTGAACTGTAAAAAGTCGTTCCATCGTCCAGCGTTTGTAAAAAAGCTTCTCCAAATTGGACGCCGGTCGTTTCTTCAACACGCTTATACGCTTTTTTCAAATAGGGCGCCATATCTCCGATCGGTTTTTCATGTTCTCCTTTTACCATGCCTCCACAAACAATTTCTAAATCCAATTCATGCTTGTGTGCCTCATAAAATTGCTTCATAGAGGACGAAAAACCGTAACACCATCCGCATAGCGGATCGGTAAAATAATGTAATGTCATAAAATAAAATTACGATTCAGTAAATACGTATTGTATAAGATTAGCACCCATTTGAAGGGCTTTTTGACGAATCTCTTTGGGATCATTATGGACATCGGCATCTTCCCAGCCATCTCCGAGATCGGATTCAAAGCTATAAAAGCAAACCACCCGTCCTTCCCATAATAATGCAAGACCTTGGGACGGTTTGTCATCGTGCTTATGGATTTTAGGAAGTCCGTTCTTGAATTCGTACTCCTGCTTATAGATTTCATGCTCAAAAGGCAATTCAATGAATTCTAGTTCTGGGAATACCTCTTTCATGGCCACTCGAACATATGGATCCATACCATAATTGTCATCAATATGGAGGAATCCTCCACCGATTAGATAATTGCGTAAATTCTCGGCTTCCAGATCCGAAAAGATGACATTGCCATGGCCCGTCATGTGCAAGAAAGGATAACTGAAAATTTCTACGGATCCTACCTCCACGGTTGCATAATCGAGGTCGAAACTAGTGCCTAATTTTTCATTGCAAAATTGTGCTAAATTAGGCAAGGCTGTAGGATTGGCGTACCAGTCCCCACCATTGTATTTAAGCAGTGCCAGTTTCAGCCCTGTCGTTGGTTTGAATGCCGTAGAACATAAAAACACGGCGACGAGAAGTAGCGACAATTTATTCATCCAAGATTTTTCTAATCTTACAAAAGTAATGTGATCAAATGTATAACGTACTATTTTGCGAAAAGATTTGCCAAAGCAAGAAAAAAGCCAACTCCATGGGAGAGTTGGCTCGTTCGTTTTCTATTCGTAAACAGAAAATTCGCAAATATTTTGAATTAGTGCTTGTGGAAGTACGCTTTATCTAGTGCATTCACCGCATCTGTCAATTTTCCGATGTTGGCTAAATCCGTGCTTTGCTTACACTTCATCGAATATACAGATATTTCATGCAGATGTGTTAATAAAGCTACATATTTTTTGTACTTCGCCTTGTCTTCAGGATCCGTCAATTTTACGCGTTGGTGCAAAAAATATTGACTGACGATTTCTTGAATTTTCTCCGCATGTGATTCCTTATTGACCACCCAACGTACAATTTGATTGTAATTTGGTTGGCTTGCGTTGCTAAGCTCGTTGATTTTCATCATGGCTTTTTCTACCGTTTTGATATGTTCTTTGATCAACAAAATTCGCAGAGAATCTCCATAGATACCGCAAGGAACTTCACAATGCATTTCTTCTAGAGCATTGATTTGATGCTGAAGTTCTGAGATGGTTGTATTGTTGTTTTGCAAGCTTTGTGCATGCGCTAATCCAAGTGATAAAATGGAAAAAAGAACGAAGAGAAATGATTTTTTCAACATTTTTTATGTTTATATTGTCTAATAATGAATGAATCTGTTACATATAGTATGTAATGTACTACCATAACAAGCAGATTTATTCTTCGTTCAGCAAGTTATAAAAATTAATGCAACTGGACTTGCTGCGTACTGAAAATTTGAAAAAGATACCTAAACATATGTCTACTATTAGTTCTTCAACATTAACATCCGAAAGTGTATATCAAGATATTGATCGAGTGTATGAAAAGCAAGTGAATATGCTTCAAGCTCTTAAAAATGCCTCTGTCAAGGACCGGATTAAGAAGATAAAGAAGATTAAGTCTTTTTTACAACAGGAGGAACATCTACGAAAATTGGAAGCCGCTTTTTTTGCAGATTTTAAGAAACCAGCTACGGAGGTTCAATTAACAGAAGTATTACCCTTATTAGGACATATCTCAGAGATCACCAAGAATTTGGCTCGGTGGAATCGACCGCAGCCATTGGAGGTGGGCCTTTCTTTTACGGGATTGAATGCTAAGGTAGTATATGAACCCAAAGGGCAGGTATTGATCATTGCACCTTGGAATTACCCCTTTCTCCTGGCCATGTATCCCTTGTTGTATGCAATTGCTGCGGGTTGTAGTGTGTTATTGAAGCCAAGTGAGCTAACGCCGGCAACCTCTCAGTTTATGGATGATATGCTACAGCAACTTTTTCCCGATGAAAGTGTCAAGGCAGTGCAGGGAGCAATTCCAGAAACCACACATTTATTGGATAAGAAATGGGGACATATATTTTTTACGGGATCACCTATGGTGGGGAAAATTGTCATGAAGGCAGCCAGTAAACATTTAGCTTCAGTTTCATTGGAGTTAGGAGGGAAATCTCCTTGTGTAGTAGATGATTCGGCTCGGTTGAAAGCCGTAGCAAAGCGAATCGTATGGGGTAAATTTGTCAATGCTGGGCAAACTTGTTTGGCTCCGGATTATTTGATCGTACAAGAAGATTTAAAGGCCGACTTATTAAGACTATTAAAGCAGGAAATTAATACTTTTTATGGGGCTTCCGCCCAAAAATCGGAATCGTTGGCTCGCATCATTTCGGATAAGCATTATCAACGATTATGCGCCATGATCGAGGATGCTCAGGAAAAAGGAGGACAGATTGTAGAAGGTGGCGTTTTTGATGATTCAGATCGGTATATTGCGCCTACTATTATTGATAGAGCGGTGTCCACAATGCAGCTGATGCAAGAGGAAATTTTTGGCCCTATATTGCCCGTGATGACTTTTCAGAAAATAGAAGATGTTCCGGACATCATAAATCAGATGGACAAACCATTGAGTATGTATATATGTAGTTCGAAGAATGCTCATATTGACTATTTAATAGCGCATTCTAGTGCTGGAGGAACCGTCGTCAATGATTTTTTAATGGGTGCAGCCATTCCTTCAGTTCCTTTTGGAGGCGTCAATAACAGTGGAATCGGTAAAGCCTATGGTAAACATGGGTTTATAGAGTTTTCCAATGAACGCGCCGTCATCAGACGATCTTTTGGACATATTCATTTTCTATATCCTCCTTATACAAAGCGAGTCGGGCGAATTATTCAGCTTTTGAAGCGAATCATATAAACGTACATACATATCAGGCAAGTTCTTTACTTGTAAGCCTTCTCCATGGCATAAAATGGTTCGGTACGTTCTGGGAAAAAGATTTCTCCGCGATGCTCAAAATTACGATTGGAGTAAAATTGAATAATTTGTTTATTGGAGCTGTAAGCATCCAATCGAATGGAACTGTATTGCTGTTTTCGAGCAACATTTTCTGAATAATCCATTAAGATTCGAGCAAAGCCCAGTCCTTGGTGGTCTGGATGGATGACAAGTCGATGAATGACCAGAACCTTTCCGTCTCGATATTTCCAATCGATGGTTTTGTATTTTTCCTCTTGTTCCTCATTGAGCGTTACAGCTCCGAGAATGTTTGCGTTATTTTTTAGAATAAACAGCTGCTCTTGTTCTATATCTTTTTGGATGATGTTTTTGTTGGGATAATGATCGGTCCATTGATTTAATCCTATTTCGCGTAATCTTGCCGTAGCTTGACGATACATGTCTACAATTGAATCTACATCTGATAATTTGGCTTGGACAATTTGATAAGATTCTATGGAGGCAGTTTGACTAGAGCTATCATAGAGTAATATGCCTTCATCGGTTTCGTTTAATGATGCAAGAAGAGCACCATCAGTATTCCATGCACCCGTTTGTCCGACGCTTAGAAAATTATCATAGTATCCTATAGCATTTGCCATGAGTATAGGTGTTTGGTAGGATTTCGAAACGGTGTTATAATGTTTGATTGCTTTGCTGATACCTCTTTGAGGCTTGGCGACACTAGCTACATACAGATCGCATTGATCGTTTTTTGCTTTAATAAAATGTTCTAATTGCAGGGATTCATAGCAAATAGCGAATCCAAGCTTTAGGGAATCGATCTGAATATGGCCCGCTTGTTGTCCTGCTTGAAAATATGGCAGTTCATCTTCGTGAAGCATTTGTTTGGAATAGATATATCTCGGTTTGTCAGGTTGGAAAAGGATCAAACTGATTCGAATGCCAGAGGAATGTTTGGTAGGGATTCCGATGCCTATATACATATTGTATTGATCGGCTTTGCTTTGGAAGATGTCCAATCTTGGATCATCTGTTTGCATCGCTACTTCTTGAGCAATGGCTGGTTCGTATGCGCTGATGGATAATTCTGGGAAGAGGATCAAGCGAGCATCTTGCCGATGTGCTCTTTCAATAAAGCTCAGATGGTTTTTAATATTGGATGGTATGTCTCCTTTTATAGAGCGTGCTTGAGCCAGGCAAATGATCATGGATTGTCCAATTTTATAATGATGGGAATATATAATAATGATAAACGAAAAAAGCCTATCTGAATGTATCAAATAGGCTTTTATTTTATGTGTTGAAGATGAATTTTATTCTTCTTCTTTTTTTGCTGCTTTAGGAGCCGGAGCTGCTTTTGGAGCTGGAGTAGCACCAGTAGGAACGATGTTTACATATGTTCTGTTTTTAATTCCTTTCGAAAACTGTACAGTACCATCCACCTTCGCGTGAATTGTAAAATCTTTTCCTTTGTATACGTTATTTCCAACGTGGTACTTCGAACCTTTTTGTCGAACGATGATATTACCGGCAGTTGCTGTTTGGCCACCGAATAATTTGATACCAAGTCGTTTACTATTACTATCTCTTCCGTTATCCGTACTACCTACACCTTTTTTATGTGCCATGATTTTAAGCTTTTAAATATTTAATAAAAACTGGTAAACTTCAAGCTTACGCAGAAATAGAGTCAATTTTAATTTTTGTAAAAGATTGTCTGTGTCCTCTTTTCAATTTATAGCCTTTTCTTCTTTTCTTTTTGAAGACGACTACTTTATCTCCTTTTTGCTTCCCTAAAACGGTCGCTGCTATAGAGGCTTTTAATGTTGGAGTGCCCACTTGGACATTGTCTCCATTAGCGATAAGGTGTACTTGGTCAAACGTGACCTTTGCACCATCTTCCGCATCTAACTGGTGGACGAAGATCTCTTGACCTTCCTCTACTTTGAATTGCTGACCAGCTATTGATACTACTGCAAACATGTAATTGTTATTAAAACGGTTAAAAATTTTCGACCGCAAAAATAGGTATATTCTTTCAATTATAAAAGTCCTTCATTTCTTTTTAT
This sequence comes from Saprospiraceae bacterium, assembly GCA_020628475.1. Taxonomy (GTDB): domain Bacteria; phylum Bacteroidota; class Bacteroidia; order Chitinophagales; family Saprospiraceae; genus JAHDFB01. The sequence continues at coordinate 11,039 of JAHDFB010000049.1, forward strand.
TCTTGATTTCTCTTAAGGGCATGAATATACTGCGTCAGTGACTGTAGCGAACAAGCGTCAGCGCCGTTCCCAGTGGGCTTTGCCAACTGGGATGAAATCGCGAAAGCCACGCCCGGACGCCCAAATTTTTATCCTAAAAAATCCCTTCATTCAGTATGTCTTTTTTCGCGATCAAATTGTTTTTCAATTGAAACTGGAAGCTGTAATTTTTTCCTGCACGTTTAACTCGCATACGCACCTTTTTGCCTTCTTTCCTGGATAATATTTGATTGATTTGCTCCAAGGAAATAAAGTGATAGGGAATGTGATTGATATTCTTGATTACATCGCCCGCTTCTATGCCGGCTTTATCTCCGGGAGAATTTGGAACGACATGCTTTACAACAAATTCGTCGAGATACGGTCCCACGGCAAAAATGGTCAAGCCACTCTTATTAAATCGAAAAGGCTTGCTTTTCTTCCGGAGACGTTTGGTATAAAGTTTTTGATGCGGATAATCAATGATGATTTTGTAGCGACTCAGGAAAATATTGCCGACCAAACCATTGCGATAATTGTTTACGGCATTACTAATATAGAGTAGGGAGTCGGCTTTTTGGAAATACACGGAGGCGTTTTGAAATTCGGTATTGAGCAATTCAATGCCATCAATATTACCAATAAAGCCACCTACATTTCCACCAAGACCTTGTCCAATTCGGCCATCGCTTAATGAGTCCGGCATGACCAAAGCAGGATGGGAATCTTCGTCAATCATCAGGTGAATCGCGGCTCCTGTATCTAATAATAAATGAATGTCCGTTTCCTCCGTATTTTCGTTGACCTTGATGGTAGACTCGATATAGGGACGTTGTTTGATAATCGTAAGATTGTCTTGATGGTAGTTTTTCGGAGGTGCCCAATCTTCGGCACTTCTAAGGGTAATAAGTTGTTTTTTATAATCAATTTCCAGGATGGCACCGAATAACATATTGCCACCGATCAAGCCGTCAATATTGCGACCAATGATGTTTTTAAAATCGATATTGTTTTTGTCTAGTACGATCAAATCAATGGTAAAATCATTACCTCTTACAAATCCTAGATCCACCCTTCTGGAAATATATCCTACCGTAGTCGACTGTCGATCGGATCCAATAATTCGTACTTGTGAGTCATAATTAATGCTTAACAGATCGGCATATTCTCGTTCGAATAAAACGGTATTTTCAGCACCTGTGTCGAAAATGAAATTTAAGGGAAGTACCCCTGAAAGAAACACTTTAACGATGATGAATCCCTGTTCGTATTCGAAGGGAATTTTGATTTCTTCTTCTTCACCGAGAATATCTAATACGTGAAATTGTCCTTTTGCCGAGAAAGAGAAGAAAATAAGGATAATGGCTAAATAAGGAAATTTCATTAGATTGCAAGTGATTTCGTTACTAAGATAGGAAGATGTACAGATTTCAGGAACGAATTCGGATAAACTAATCAAAACTAACGCTGAATGTCAGAATTGAAACAAAAGCTCAGTTTGTATGGCTTGACCATGATCGCTATCGGGGCTTGTATCGGATCGGGAATTTTTCTAACGCCCAATGAGGTTACCCATCATGTTCCGCATCGATCTTTGATTTTGTGGATTTGGTTGATTGGTGGTGTAATATCCATTTTTGGCGCGTTAACCTTTGCGGAATTAGGCAGTCGTTTTCCGAAGAGTGGTGGAGTCTATGTTTATCTCAAGGAGGCATATGGTGACATCGCTGGATTTCTGTATGGTTGGGTCATTCTACTGGTGGTGAATACGGGGGCTTTGGCGGCTTTAAGTATTGCCATGGTTGATTTTCTAGGCTTGTTTATTAACATCGGGGCTTCGTATCAATTGTATTTAGCGGCAGGGCTGATCATTTTATTGACCACCATTAATATATTTGGCGTAAAGATCAGTGAATATTTGGCTAATTTGTTTACTGGAGCCAAGTTATTGGCGATACTTTTGATCATCATTTTAGCCTTGGCGTTAACGACCAATGCGGAGATGTTGGGTCAGATTGAAATACAGGAAGATCGAATACCGAAGAGTATGTTTAGTGCATTTTTTGCGGCTCTGATCGGTGTTTTTTGGTCTTTTGGTGGGTGGCATCATACCAGTTATTTGTCGGGAGAAGCGAAACGAGCGAAACGGAATATTCCTTTGGCGATGATATTGGGAACGAGTATCGTAACTATAGCTTATTTATTGGCCAATTACGCTTATATGCAGGCGCTTCCGCTATCCGAAATTGCAGCAAGTAAACGGGTGGCGGGTGATGCTTTAGAAGCATTGATTCCGGGAGCCGGAAAATATGTTGCCATATTGGTGATCATATCTATAACTGGTACAGTAGCGATTTATACCATGTCAGCGCCTAGAATTTATTTTGCGATGGCCAAGGATACTATTTTCTTTCCCTTTCTGAGTAAAACACATGCCAAGTTCAAAACACCGGTTAATGCGATGTTGCTACAAGCTTTTTGGGCAGTGCTGTTGGTGTTGGCATGGAAAAACTTTGTGCGAATTATCACCTTCGTTACCTTCATGGATATTTTGTTTATGATGTTGGCAGCTGCATCCATATTTATTTTTAGGAGAAAATATCCAAGTGTTCAGCCCGAGGTAAAGGCATGGGGTTATCCTATGATTCCATTGATATATGTGATCATTACTGCCTTATTTGTGGTGAACACCGCGATTCATTTACCCGCTGAATCCTGGTCGGGATTGATCATTTTGATTCTAGGTATTCCGGTCTACTTTTTATTTAAAAACTATTATAAACGATCATCTACAAAATAAGTTTGATGATTTTTCGTTGAGCTATTATAAACGGAACCAATAATTACGAATAATGAAACATCCAATACCTACTGTTCTTGCTATCCTTTTTGTTCTTTTTATTGCTCTTTCGTTGCGTCCTATTGATCAACCGACCCCTGAATCTTGTGATTTGGTCAAAGGAGAATTGGTAGAAATTGTTCCAAATACTCAAAATAAGGATATTAGTCTACTGTTGAAGGATGATGATCATCGTTACTACATCAATCGCGGATTGGAGAAGTCGGGTTTATTGGAAGCCTTGGAATCCTTGCCGGGAAAAGAAATCAATGTTTATTCTGTACGACACTGGACACCTCTGGATCCATTTGGGGCGATTCGCTATATTGCTCATGTAGAATATCAGGAACAAGTTTTTTACTCTGAATTTGGTTATTAGGCTTTATTCTGAAGGAGGTTTGATTTTTCAGACAACGTTTATCAATTTATAGTATCATTCGCTACAGAATGTAAGTAGGGTATTTTGTTTAATGTTCCGTTGAAATTGTAGGTATCATGGCGTTATGGGCGAATATAATACTGCCTTGTAGGTTTAATTAAAAAGAATAATAGGTGAATATTTGACAGACGCAGCATTTTTCTATTCATTTATGTCATACTTTTGTAAAGAAATGAGGCGAGATTCTATTTCGTCTGATGTTATTTAGCTTTCAACAACCTAATTATGAAAAAACAATTTACACTTTCAGTACTTTTAGTTTCTGCGATTCTTGTTTTGGCGAGTATGTCTTTTGATGAAGAAACCAAAACTTCCCAGCGCAATTTTATTTTTTCCATGTTTAACGACGAGCCAGCATTACCGGAAACTCCGTTTGACTATGGAGATATTTCGTTTCCAGCCCATATTAATTCGGACACCATTGAAACAGGATATGAGGGCGATCACATTGATACGACCATTCTTGATATTGTTCAAGATGATAAATCGACCTTAGGAAGGGTATTGTTTTATGATAAGAAGTTATCTGCTATGGAAAACATGTCTTGTGCTACTTGTCACAAGCAGGAGTTTTCATTTGCTGAAGACAAAGATTTGAGTGAAGGTATCTCATCTTTAACCAAGCGTAATTCTATGCAACTAAATGATTTAGGTTGGTCGAATACAGACGGTTTTTTCTGGGACATGAGTTTCAGTAATCTAAAAGATATGATTGGTTTGCCTTTAAAGGATGAGAATGAAATTGGGGCTGTCATCGAAGATGTGGTGGTTAAAATGAATGCTACAAATTATTATCCTGAATTATTCGAAAAGGCGTACGGTTCTGCGGAGATTACGGAAGATAAAATTGTAGATGCTATAGCGAATTTTATTAGCTCGATGGTTACATTTAATTCTCGATTTGATCAAGAAGCTAATAAAGGTTTTGTAGGCTTTACCGAGCAAGAAATGCACGGATTAGAATTGTTTAAAGAAAATTGTGGTACCTGTCATAAAGAAGGATCCTTTGCCTTCAATCAGATGGATCATTCGAATGAGATTATTTTCGAACTTCCATTTTTATTCACCAATGGTTTAGAGAAAAATCCTGAAGACGTTGGTGTAGGAGAATGGGCACCAGGATTTGATGGTTTGTACAAGTTACCGACCATGAGAAATATTGCTGAAACAGGACCGTATATGCACGATGGTCGTTTTGAAACTTTGGATGATGTGTTGGATTTTTATTCGGATGACGTTGTAGAAACGGATTGGAGTTTCTTAATTCCTCCTGGAGGATTTCAGTTTACAGATTCTGAAAAATCGGATATTAAGGCATTTTTGGAGACGCTTACCGATGAGTCTTTCTTGACCGATGTAAAGTGGAGTGATCCTTTTGCTTCTATCGTAAATATTGGAAATACGGAAGTATTAGAGGTAGCGATCAGTCCAAATCCAATGAACAGCTATGCGATTATCGAATTGGATAATCCAACGAATGAGCTCGTTCAAGTAGAGTTATATAATGAAGTTGGTCAATTGGTTAAATCGGACTCATTTTCCGGTTCTACTTACCAGTTGGATAAGAATGCATTGGTGGCTGGCATGTACAATGTGCGACTTCAAAGCGAAAATAAATATAAAACGATCAAATTGATCGTTCAATAATCCTATCTTTACGAAAGCCGATTTATTGGATTAAACGTAGTAATATAGTTAAAAAAGGACCGCAATTTACGGATGTGGTCCTTTTTTTATGTCCATTTGTATTGCCATGGGACTCTACATAGCTTTGATGAAACTAATGGCGATCATCATTTTGGCATCTATTTCGTTTTTATATTTTGCCCATCTTCTTCAAAAAATACTCGTTGAAGCTATGTTTACAAAAGCATACACAGTATAAATACCGGCCTAATGACGTTCGAGATAGTTAATAATTCGCTCCACAATTTCTGGAGATTTCAATTTGTGTCCTAAGCCTTTGCTAAAGTGTGTTTCTGATGTAGCAATAACCTGATGTAATTCTTGAGCGTAATGGAACGGAGCATCTTTATCTTCTTCATCATGTACGATCAATGTAGGAATATCTATATGCTGTGCAAATCGCTTGGTGGTAAAATAACTCGGCGGATGATCATATAAGTGAATGAAGTGATCTTTAATAAGATTCATTGTTTTTTTGGATAGGCCGAGCATGTCTGTATAGACATCAACAAAGTCTTGTGCATTTCCGGGGGTAGCTAAAAGGACTAGTGCTTTAGCGGTTAATTCTTGGTTTTTAAAGAAGGCATAAAGGGTAGTGAAGGCTCCCAGCGAGTGTCCTACGTAGTAATCCATTTGGCCATATTGTCGAGTAAACTCGGAGAATACTTTTTCATATAAGGGAACATTCATGATTTTTCCACCGGATTTTCCATGAGCTGGACCATCAAATGCGTAAATACTGTAATCCAATTTTTGAAGCTCGATAATATATTTTATCCATCGAAAAGTATGGCTGGACCAACCATGTAGTAGCAGAATCTTTTTGGATCCATTTCCCCATTTGTATAGATGTATAGAAGGAATGCCTGCACCTTCAAAGCGTTCGGTTTGTGCTGATTCGAAGAAAGCTTCTTGACCAGGCCGTAGGGTCGGGTTCATGGGCGTACAAAATAGCTGAAAGCCTTTTTTAGTGGCAAATTGAGGGCTTATCATGGCGCTAATGTTTAGTGCGGTGCCCAGTGTTTTGAAAATTAGTTTGTTCATATATAAATATACCGATTGGTATCTTTAGGGTCAAAAAAATTATTTCTTATAGCTCAATAGCTGATTTTCTAGATGTTTGAAAACCTGTTTTAAGTAATTTGTATCTCCAGTTAGTTTGCTCATCATGATCGCTCCTTCGAAGGATGAAATAATTAGGGTAGCAAAATCTTCTTTATTGATGTTCTTTTTTAGTTGATTGAATTTGATGCCATTGTCGAGTAGTTTAACAATGGATTGATGGAAAATGTCCAATGCCTTTTTCGCCACCTGCCTTAGTTCAGGGCGTGTATCATCGGCTTCAATAGCCGCATTTAAAATAGGGCAACCTCCAGGAATAATTGGATTTGTTACGTATTCCGTATAGAATAAGAAGGTCGCTTTCAATTTGTCCATGACATTGGACTCGGCCCTTATTTTGTCTCGTAAACAATGCACGATTTTGGCCGTCATGTGCTCGAGTGCTTCTCGTTCGAGTACTGCCTTATTTATGAAATGTTTATAGATCGCTCCTTTGGTATAGCCAGAAGCAAAGGTGATGTCACTCAAAGAGGTGGCCTTGTAACCCTGTGTATTGAACAGGTTACCTGCTATGGTTAATAAGTGTTCTTTAGTCAAAGCGGCATTTCGCATAGTGCAAATATACCGATTGGTATTTAAAAGCGACTACATTTTTACAATTTTTTCGACAATAGGACCATTAGGAGTTTGGATGTTGAGCCAATAAATACCTTTTGCTAGAGTAGAAATATCTATCGTTCTTGTATTGGATTGTCCAACTTCAAGACCATTGATTGAATAGATTCGAGCAGCTTGGAAATACGTCGGATCCATATCGATGATTACTTGATCAATAGCTGGATTTGGATAGATTTTGTAGGAAATATTGATTTCAGTTGTCTGGACAAATATGTCTTCACCATCGCAGTTTTCGTCAATGCCATTCCCTTCGATATCCACTGCTCCTGGATTAATGTCTGGGTTATCGTCATCACAATCGACATCTGAATAGTAACCATCCATATCAGCATCAATCAAGGTGAATCCAAGCGTATACGAGCCGGGTCCCATGTATTTAAATTCACCAAAGTTTTTACTAAATCCAAGTTCAACTACATTGGCTTCTTCCACAATTTGCCATACAATATTTTCGAAATCGCTTAGAGAGTCTGGATTGTATAATCCGTAGATGACTTCATCTTCTAATTTGCCTAATTCTGAATTATTTAGGAATAGCTTCAGTTGGAATTCGTTCGCTTCGACTTCATTGGAAATATAAACGATTTTTGGACTGACGGTATAAATATCCGTTTCTAATACACGTTCATCGTTATTATACAACATTCGTGAATAGAGGCAATCTGTAGCATTGTCAATTTCTCCTGTCATGACTAACCACAGACTATCATTGTCTGCAAAAATCACATCGTTGCCGGAATGTGAGAAAGAATGAAGCGTGGGACTAGGGTCCCTACGTATTCGCACATTAAATTGTTCGTAGGACTTCTCTTCGTCATCGATTTTTATAATCATATCTTCGAAGTAATCATTGTTAATTCCTTCGGCCTGCATGATAAATTCTCGTTGACCCTGCAGCATATAATCTCCATAAATCTCGATAGTAAAGGGCACTTCTTTTTCATTCGGAGCTATAAATAAGTATTGTTCATCATCATATTCGAAGTCTACTCCACGAATCGCACTGACTTCTTCATGATTGAGTTTGAAAAACAGCGTATCATTTTCTGGTTCATTGATAATGATCGTGAATTCCAAGGTATGCGAAACAAAACAACCGTCTTTTATTTCAGAATCTTTGTTCTCCACATCTTCAGCATAGGCCTTATCGATATAGATGAAATTTCCTTCGTATGAGCTGCTGGTGTACATGCCTCTTCCATGTGTAGCAGCAATTAATAGATTATCGGCTTCTCGGACCTTTAGCATATCTACGCGAGTCAGTGGAAGATTCTCAGAGCTTAATCCCCATCCCGTATTGCTCCCATCTATGAAATTGGTATTCCATATTCCAAGTTCTGTGGCAAGTATGATTCCATTTGAATTGATTGGATTGAAGACTGCCCATCGAACTGGCATGTCCGGTAAATTTCCTTCTATATTTTGAAAACTTTCACCACCATTGTTGGAATAAAACACAGAATTGACACCAAAGCCAGAATTCGTGACAACGATTTCCTCGGTATTTTGTGGATTTAACTCAATGCTTCGGATAAAGGTCGTGGCATTGGACAAATCGATAAAATCAGGATTGGTCAATAAACTATCGATTCGAATGACAGAACCACTGTTGGTTCCCACATATACCTTGTTGGGATCCGTTGGGTGTACTTTAATAGCCGTGATTCTTTCGGTGGAAATAATTGGTATTTCCAGTGGTTCTATTTCTTTAGTGTAAACATCGACAATGTTGAGGACACCGGGATTTCCACTGGCATAGAGTTTGTCGTGAAAATCATCATAGTCCGTTGGGTTAATGAAGTATCCTTCCGTCTCATCCGTGTTTGCTGATTCTGCACTTTCCCAATTGTCCAAGGTGATTCTATAATTGTTATAGACGGTAGAAGATATTTGAATATTGGGATTGTCTTGATCGATATGACAATAGCTACCGTCACCACCGGTGATACGATCTGTAGCATTGATGCCAGGATCTGTAAATCGATGCGTTCCGTTATCTTGAGTTCCTCCGATGAAGTAGTCTAAGGTTGCATCTGGATGAATATCACATGAATAGAATTGCGTGATATTGAAATTTTTATTGATGTTAAAAATAGATGGTACACTACTTTTGGCATTGGTACTAATCCATATTCCTCCATCATTGGCAAAGGCTACACGATCTCCCGTTTCATCTAAATATAATACCACATGTTGATCCGCGTGAACATATTGTTTGTTGTTTCCACCGAACCATTGAGAAATTTGGGTCCAGTTATTTCCTCCATTTTGCGTAGCCAATAGGTCTACGCCACCTATGAAAACTCGATCTTCGTTGGTTGGATCTATTCCTATCGAGAGGTCATACCAGGCTTGATTCCTAGCGAAGTTATCCATTCCAAAAGCAGAAGGGCCTTCGATTTGTTCCCAATTCTCACCACCATCCGTGGTTTTTAATATAATTTCAGCGCCGTTGGTGCTTTCATCTTGAACCAATCCGAACACGACATCCGAGTTATTTGGGGCAACAGCCATTTCGATACGCGCATAATCTGGCATATCGATATCAAAGTATTGCCAGCTATCGCCGTTATCGGTTGATTTGTAGATACCATCTTGGGTTTGAATGCCCGCCGATGCATATAGCGTACCATCATTGGAACGCTCGATATCTGCGGCTCTTTCAGAAAATCCAAATTGACCATTCCCTAAAGATTTGGTCCAACTAAATCCTCCGTCATCCGATATTTGTATGCCTTCATCTCTTGTACAAGCAAATATGCGATTATTGCTAATCAACATTTTTTGAATATATCGAAATTCATTGCCCTGAGTCGACTGTAATCGCGTCCAGTTAATACCTCCGTCCGTTGATTTATAAATACCATTTCCTCTGTAAGCATCTCCATTAAACCAACCTTCTCCTGTACCTAAATACATTTCATTTGGATTGTCAGGATTTTGTACTATGCTACTCACAGCTACGTTACCATCAAATCCTGCGATCGATTCCCATTGATAATTGCCATAAATATCGGTGCATTTCCAGAGTCCACCGGCTATTCCACCAGCCCAAAGGGTAGTGCCAGAAGGATCATTTAAATCTAGAATCATGGCTCGAACTCGTCCGGCAAAATTATCAGGACCTCGTTCGTTCCACTCGATATTTACACTTTTGTTCTGGTATTGCGTGATATTTTGTTGTATTTTATATAACCGATCTCTAGGCACGGTGTTCGTGGCTGGATCTTTGGTCATTTCAAATTCTTGCATGGCTAGTGCTCCGATTTTTTCCTCTTTGGTTATAGAGGTTTTGTTAGAATCTGTTACATGTTGACAGGCGCTGAACGCAAGCGTAAATAGAACTGAATAAGCGATGAATTTATACATATATGAATGCTTGAAAAAGGGCGATATGCCGATATAAGTAAGAGTGTTTGGTAAAAAGGCAAATATATAAAGTAAAACAAATCAAGGACTCTGTAGTTTAAATGGTTCCATGAGATGTTTGGGAAAAAACCATAATTTGTCTTCTAAAGGATTAAGACCAATGGAAATTAATAGACGATTGGTAGAAAAATTGGGATCGTTCAATGGGACCCGTTAGATATTTCTTAGATTGTGAAAAAAAACGAATTGATGAAAAAATATCTTACTTTTCTATGCACACTATTTCTACTTGTGGGCTCGCAGGCCCAAAAGGTAGACACGGAGCTTTTTGAGGCGATGGATGTTCGAAACATTGGTCCGGCCGGAATGAGCGGAAGAATTACGGCCATTGATGTGAATCCAAGGAATAAGGATCATATTTATATTGGCTCTGCTTCTGGAGGTGTATGGGAATCAAAAAATGGAGGTATTTCATGGGAACCCATTTTTGACGAAACGGGAGTTCTATCGATTGGTTCCTTAAAAATAAATCCTACCAATCCATCTGAAATATGGGTTGGAACTGGGGAGGGAAACCCAAGAAATTCGCACAACTCAGGGGCCGGAATCTTTTACAGTAAAGATGGTGGAAAGCATTGGAAATATATGGGATTGAAGGAGACGAAGATTATTCATCGAATACTGATAGACCCTACTGATTCAAAAACTGTATATGCGGGAGCATTAGGAAGTGCCTGGGGACCTACAAAAGATCGTGGTATTTTTAAAACGACAGACGGCGGTAAGACTTGGGAAAAGTCATTGTATATCAATGAAGAAACGGGCGTTGCTGATATGGTGATGGATCCGTCTAATCCCAAGAAAATCTTAGCGGCTATGTGGGAGTTTGGGCGTAAGCCATGGACGTTTAATTCTGGTGGAGAAGGTTCTGGATTATATATTACCTATGATGGAGGAGAAGAGTGGACTGAAATTACGAGTAAAGAAGGATTACCGAGTGGAGAGCTTGGAAGAATCGGTTTGGCCTTTGCGAGAAATAAACCACATATTATTTATGCCTTGGTAGAAGCAGAAGTAAATGGCTTGTATAAATCCATGGATGGCGGACAAAGTTGGTCTTTGGTTTCCGAAAAAAATATTGGTAATCGACCGTTTTACTATGCTGAATTATATGTAGATCCTCAAAATGAGAATCGTATCTACAATATATATACCTATGTTTCTAAGAGTGAAGATGGAGGAAAAACATTCAAAACAATTGCAGATTACGGGAACGGCGTTCATCCAGATCATCATGCTTTTTGGATAGATCCAGATAATCCTGATTATATTATCGATGGAAATGATGGAGGATTAAATATTTCTCGAGATGGTGGTGATAATTGGCGCTTTGTGACGAATTTGCCTGTAGGACAGTTTTATCATATCAATTATGACAATGATTTTCCATATCATGTTTATGGTGGCATGCAAGACAACGGTACTTGGAGAGGACCGCATACCGTATTTAGAAGAGGAGGTATGACCAATTATGATTGGCAAGAATTGTTTTTTGGTGATGGATTTGATGTAGTTCCGGATGCCAAGGATTCACGATATGGATATGCGATGTCGCAGGGAGGAAATGTAGGGCGTTATGATCGTATCACCGGTAGGGTACAAATGGTTAAACCTGTGCACCCGGAAGGCACCTATCTGAGATATAATTGGAATGCCGCCATAGCTCAAGATCCATTCAATGAATGTGGCTTGTATTTTGGAAGCCAATTTGTTCATTACAGCGAAGATTGCGGTCTATCGTATACTATTATTTCTCCGGATCTTACAACCAATGATACGACGAAGCAGGAGCAGGACAAAAGTGGGGGCTTGACGATTGATGCTACCAATGCGGAAAATTATACCACTTTATTAGCGATTGCTCCAAGTCCAGTTGATCAGAAGGTTATTTGGGCATCTTCAGATGATGGACGATTGCATATTACGAAAGATGGAGGTTCGGAATGGACCGATGTTTCTTCTAGATTGGTTGGCTTGCCAAAAGGAGCATGGTTGCCGCAGATAGAAGTTTCTTCGAAGCATGCTGGCGAAGCTTATGTGGTGGCGAATGATTATCGTAGAAATAATTGGTCAGCCTACGCCTATCATACCAAAGATTATGGAATGACCTGGACTAGGGTGATTGATGATAACGATGTTTCTAGTTTTGTTTGTAGCCTTGTACAAGATGATGTCGAGCCTAATTTATTATTTGCGGGTGCGGATAATGGTCTCTATGTGTCCATAGATGCTGGAAGAAATTGGGCTAAATGGAATGATGAAGTTCCTCCTGTTCAAATCCGAGATATGAAAATTCATCCACAGGAGCATGATTTGATGTTGGCGACTTTTGGACGATCATTCTGGATTTTAGATGATATCAGACCATTACGAGCTTTAGCGAAGGATAAAGATTTATTAAATCAATCCTTTGCCTTATTACCATCTCCAGACGCTTATAATATGATTTATCGATCATATGAAGGCGTACGTTTCCAGGCTCAGGGGGATTTCAGAGCACCAACAAAAAAGACCAGTGCTATTTTCAACTATTACATCAAACCGAAAGAGGATAAAAAAGATGATAAGAAGGATGAAAGTGTAGGAGCTAAAAAAGGGAAGAAGTCTAAGAAGAAAAAGTCTAAGAAGAAATCTAAGAAGGACGACCAAGTTGCAGAGGATAATGCAGATAAGGAGGATAAAAAAGAGTATGATAATAAGCTTCGCTATTATGTAATTGATATGGCTGGTGATACGATTCGAAGTCAAGCGGTAAAATCCAAAGAAGGCTTTAATCAATTCGTTTGGTATCAAGATATGAAAGGTGTGGATTGGCCTAGTCGAGCAAGCAGGGAACGCGATAAGGATTATGAGCCGTCAGGACCAGATGCATTAGCAGGGAAGTATAAAGTGGTCGCTCAGTATAAAGCACATAAAGATTCGTTGGAAATGCAGTTGTACGATGATCCGCGGATTGAAGTGAATCAAGAAAAAAATGTTGCCTTGGTTAAAAAATACAAAGCCTTTAGTACGCATATAGAATCTGCGGCAAAGGGAATGGAACGATTGAGAGCGGCAAAGAAGACGGTGGACGCCATTGGTGATTTGACCTATGCTTTACCAGATACAACTGCTAAAAAGGTGGAAGCTTTGAATAAAGATATTTTAGGAGAAATCAGTAGTCTGACCGAATTGTTTTATATGCCGGAAGGGTTGAAAGGGATTCAAAGGGATCCTACGAAAATTTCCAGTCAATTGGGAACAGCCTCTTGGTACCTTGGAACGCGATGGGATGATGTCGGACAGAATACGGAAGATTTGTTGGAGTATACGAGTAAATCTGTGGAAGAGGCGGTTTCGAAGATTAATGATTTCTTCGACAATAGTATGACCGAATATAAAAAAGAGATTGACGGATTGGATTTCAATCTATTTGAACGAGTGGATGAATATATGAAAGAATAAATTCTAACTTAAAGAAATGTAATGGCCCGAATGGATTGTAATCTATTCGGGTTTTTTAATGCTTTTGCTCAAACTTTCAATATTTTCTGAAAGTTTTAAAACAAATAATAGTTTTGTCTTGTTATATGCGCACATGGTCTTTTAAGAACAGATTTAGTGGGTTCTC
>JAHDFB010000050.1:0-22115 GCA_020628475.1 Saprospiraceae bacterium
ATCATATGGGCCAAGTGGTTTTGATACCCTTGAAAACTTCAGCGCTCCGTCGCTACGCTTTTGAATATCTGGAACAACATGATATAAAACTAGAATTTGACGTACTAGGTTCCTGGCAAAATATTCGATTTTCTGGAGAAAAACGCAGGCATCTTTTTCTGGTCGTAAAAGAAGCCTTGCATAATATCGTGAAACATGCGCAAGCTTCAGAAGTGAATATAGAAATAAACTTGCATCAACCAATAGAACTGACCGTTTCTGATAATGGAATTGGCTTTAACCCCAACCAAGAACATCGAGGAAATGGTCTTAAAAATATGAACCATAGAATGAAACAACTCAACGGAACAATGATGATTCATCGAGATAGCTGTACAAGAATTTGCTTTAAACTTCCTTTATAACAAAAGTTATAGGTTTTATTGCACGTAATTGACGAAATTTGAATTACATTCCTCAAAACATACGCGTTACCACACAGTTAGAATTTGATTTTTTCAAAGAATTAAGAAAAACATAGATACAAAGAACGCCACATTCAGAGAGTATCTGGCCTCCGGACTACCATTGATCCACGAGCGCTCGCTTTCTATTTTTACTTATATTCAGTTATATAAGATACCTTATGCCCATAAAAATTGCCATCATAGAAGATATCAAAGAAATAGCCTTGGATCTACAAGAACTATTTAATGAGCAAGAAGACATGATTTGCCAACAAGTCTATTATAATGCAGAAGATGCGGTTAATTTTCTAACCAAATTTCCAGCCGATATTGTCTTATCAGATATCGGCTTGCCAAGAGCTGATGGCATATCTGCGATTATCAAAATCAGACAGGCGCAACCCAAAACTCAATTTTGTATGTTTACGGTTTTCGAAGACAATACGAAGATCTTTCAATCCATCAAAGCTGGCGCCAAAGGTTATATTTTGAAAAATTCGAGTCCTGAAAAAATTCTAAGTTCTATCCGAGAATTAGCCAAAGGAGGATCTCCCATGAACCCAGAAATTGCGCGAAAAATCATCGATGTATTTTCTGAACAATCCATTCTAGCTAAACCAAATGATAAGCTTCCTTTAACTCCGCGGGAAATGGAAATTTTAGGTCAACTAAGCAAAGGGTTATTATACAAAGAAATTGCTCAAAAATTGAATATTACTACGGGCACCGTCAAGCAACATATCCATAAAATTTACGATAAACTCCAGGTGAACAACAAGACCGAAGCCATCAATAAATATCTCAATAGATAAGCCGATTTTTAGTATCTTCGCATCCTTATTTTATCATATAATAAGGGGATTTAATGAAGTGTAGTTTAAGGAATCGACCGGTATATTTTCAAGTAATCTGCTATGTGTTTTTAGTAGTAATTTTAAGTATGACTGCTTGTAGCAAGGATTCGGTATCCCATCAAAAATTGCCATCTACTGAATTAATTAGTCCAGAATACTCAGGCGTCCATTTTAATAACGCGTTGAATGACGATCCGAAGGGTGTCAATAATATTCTTTCTTTCGGATATTACTACAACGGAGCAGGTGTAGGTCTGGGAGATTTTGACAATGATGGACTCGTGGATCTATTTTTTGCAGGGAATGAAGTTGATAATCGGATTTACAAGAATCTGGGTGATTTAAAGTTTGAAGATAAAACAACATCCGCAGGGATCAATCAGAATAAAAACTGGGCAACTGGTGTATCGATCGTTGATATCAATAATGATCAATTATTGGATATCTATGTGTCTCAAGGTGGCCCCTCGGGGTCTAAGAATAATTTATTTTTTATCAATCAAGGCGGATTCAAATTTAAAGAGATGGCTCAATCAATGGGCCTTGCTGATGATAATTTTGGTACGCAGGCGGCTTTTCTCGATTATGATAAGGATGGAGATCTGGATATTTATACGCTGAATGAATCCCAATACGAAGGTGAAAATGTAGGTTTTATTTTAGATCAAATCAAGGATGAAAAGAATCTTCGAAAAACCTCAGGGAATTTATATCGAAATGATGGAAATCTTCGCTTTTCCAACGTATCTAAAGAAGCGAATGTACTGGAACAATCCTTTGGTTTAGGAATAGCTGTTTCTGACTTCAATCATGATAATTATCCGGACATTTACGTGGCCAATGATTATTCTGTACCCGATCGATTATATATCAATCAAAAGAATGGAACCTTCAAGGATGAGATCAAAAAATACACCAACCAGATCGCCTATTTTGCCATGGGAATCGATATTGCCGATATCAATAATGACGGCTTTCAAGAAATTGCTATCGTAGATATGGCCACCTCCGACCACTATCGTGGAAAAACCTTGATGCAATCGATGGATTCCAAATTATTTAACCAATTGGTACACGGTTTGGACTATCAATATCAGTATATGTTCAATGCCTTTCAATTGAATAACGGAAACGGTTCTTATTCGAATATTGCGGGCTTTGCAGGCGTCCAAAAAACGGATTGGTCTTGGTCTTCTTTGCTGATGGATTTAAACTTAGATGGTAAACGGGATTATTTCGTGAGTAATGGCTACAAAAAATATTGGGGTGATAATGATTTCAAAATTTATTTGGGTAAAATCAAAGAACAATACGGCGGAAATGTTCCATTGAACTTACGGGAAGAGATTTATGCAAAAATGCCAACGATCCCTCTTCGAAATCTAATTTTCATGAACGCAGGAAATCTGCATTTCGAACAAAATCCATCTTACTTCGCCTACCCAGAGGCAGAAAGCTTTAGCTATGGAACCGCCTATGGAGATCTCGATAATGATGGAGATCTTGAATTGGTGGTAACCAATGTAGATTCAAAAGCCCATATCATTAAAAACAATGCTCGTGAGAATAATGCAGGGAACTATCTAACGTTGAAATTAAAGCATCCAGAAAACAGCGCTCTGTGTTACAATGCCAAGGTAAAAATCTACTATGATGGTCAGATACAAGTGGCTGAGAATAGCTTTACTCGAGGTTATCTATCCAGCATGGACCAGCGCATTTTCTTTGGACTAGGTCCCGCAAAAAAAGTCGATAAAATCGAAATATTATGGCCAGATGATATGATTCAAATTATTGAAAATCCTAGTATAAATCAGCAACTTGACATCCTATACTCTCCAGGAAAAAAGGGTACATGGGAAATAACTTCCAAAAAAGCGGTTCAGTTAGATCCTGTAGCTCCGAGTGATATCGGCATTTCTTACCAACATCAAGAAAATCAATTCGAGGATTTTGCCAAAGAAGTATTATTACCTCAACGTCAATCAACCTTAGGTCCTAGTCTGGCTGTTGGTGATATGAATAATGACGGACTCGATGATATATTTTTGGGTGGTGCTACTGGCCAAAAGGCGCAGTTTTACTTACAAGAAAAAGATGGTCAATTTAGTTTACAAGACGACGTTGTGTTCAATTATGATCGAAACACCGAAGACATCGACGCGCTGTTTGTTGATCCAAATCGAGACGGTACCAAAGAAATTATTGTTGCCAGTGGCGGAGGTGGTGAAATGGAAGGTCAAGATGTTTTATTACATGATCGGTTTTACGCTTTCGGCGGTGGGAAATACAATAAGATATCCAATGTTTTACCGCAAGAGGTAAAAGCATCGTATAAAATAAAATCGGCTGATTTAGACCAAGATGGCTCCGATGAATTATTGATCTGTGGAGCGGCTAAACCAGGTAAATATCCACAAAGTGAAGCCTCCAAATTATATAGATATCAAAACAATCAATACGTGGATGTCACTGATGCAGTCATACCGAGATTATCAAGCATTCCACTCGTGCGAGATGTTGCTTTTAGTCACATCAATGAAGATCAGATTCTTGATATCATTGTAGTTTCTGAATGGGGCAGTCCGACCATCTTCTGTTCCGATAAAGATGGAAATTATACGGATCAAAGTGACCAATATTTATCCGAAAAGAAACACGGTTGGTGGTCTTCTGTCCTAGCAGTAGACATCGATAATGATGGAGACGACGATTATATATTAGGTAATATTGGAAAAAATATTAAACACAAGGTTAAAGAGACTAAACCGCTATTACTCTATGCCAATGACTTTGATGACAATGGCACCTTAGATGTCGTATTAGCCAAAGAATACAAGGGCAAAATTGTTCCTGCACGAGGACGAGAATGTTCATCCGAACAAATGCCTTTTATTACCGAGAAATTTGAATCTTATTCCTCGTTTGCTAGTGCCGATCTCGTCGATATCTTAGGCGAAGAGTCGATTGAAGCATCTCAAAAATTCCAAGCAACAGACTTTGGATCTTACTTATTAAGAAATGAGCAGGGCAAACTCGTCTACGAGCCACTTCCAGATTTGGCTCAGATCGCACCTATAAGCTCGTCGGTACACGTAGATATTAACAAGGATGGATATCAGGATATTATTATCGGAGGAAATTATTATGATACGGAATACGAAACGCCAAGACAGGACGCTGGACGTGGACTTGTCTTACTAAACATTCAAGGTAAGGACTTCCAAGCATTGAGTCCGACAGAAAGTAATCTAAACCTAAACGGAAATTTCAGAAAATTAGCTTTGGTGCAAAGAGCTTCGGATCAATTGCTCATTGCATCGGAAAACAATGGTCCGCTTAAAATATATTCCATTTCAAAATAGCACATCATGTCTTATAAACCCTTGAAATTATGGTTTGATGAAGCTTGTGTTCAGTTGCTCCTAAACAAATTACAGGATACAAACATTATTGAAGCAAACGACATACAGGTCGAAGCCGATCAAATCAAAGCCTTGGATACTTTAGAATTGAAAGATCGAGTGGAATGGATTGCCGATCTTCTACAGGATAAAATCCCTGGAGACTATCAGATACAACTGGAGGCTTTGGTTGGAATTTTAGGGCCAGAAAATGAGGAAGAAACAGGCATGTTTACCAATTTTTACTGGGTCATGCCGATCGCTAAGTTCGTTGAAAAATATGGCATAGACGACCTAGATCACTCCATGGATGCAATCGCTGAAATTACGAAAAGAAACACGGGTGAATTTACGGTCAGACCATTTCTGATCAAATATCCTTCAAAAGGCTTGGCTCAAATGAAAGCTTGGGCTCAAAGTGACAATCTACATCTAAGACGGTTAGCTAGTGAAGGAATGCGTCCAAGATTACCTTGGGCGAGCAAACTGAGTGCCTTTATTGATAATCCAAGTCCAGTTTTAGAAATTTTGGAAATACTCAAGGACGACCCTTCTCGATTTGTTCAGAAATCAGTGGCCAATACCCTGAATGACATCTTAAAAGATAATGAAGTCATTGCCCTTGAAACCATACGTAACTGGGCACAGGAACCAAGTTTTGAACGCGCTTGGATCATTCGACATGCTATTCGAAATTATCGCAAAAAAAAGATAGATTGGGCGCTCGATTTAACTGAAAAAATGAAGCAAATCAAACGCTAAGCAATCTCTTTTAAAGTATTCTACTGTTCTTTAAACGCCTCTACGACTGTATTTCCGTAGCTAATACGTAATACGGTGTCCATTACACTGAAAGCCTTCGGTGAAGCTGCCCAAGAAATTGTTTTTCCAGCTGAAGAAATTACATAATTAAACTCTTCCGTCGTGGCAGCGGTTGATCCTACAGGTGCACTAACAATAGTCAACTCTCCTTCTCCTTTAAAATCATCATCTTGAACAAAGGTGTACGATTGAGAGGTATATAAGCTAGGAAAAACTTCCACATTTTCTTGTTCAATAGACTGAACCAACCAAGTTGATTGAAGCATTTCATTGACATCAGCGTTGGGATCCGATTTCCCACAAGAACTAATGATGAGCGATAATACGGCAAGTAAAGCCAGTGTGTTAATTGATTTCGATATATTCATGAACTCATTTTTTATTCGTAGTCAAAAGTATGATTTTTTAAAGATAGTGATCCTAGAAGAATGTCCCCATATACACAAGCGTCTATTTTACGAAAGTATTTTTTTCACTTCATAACGCAGAACCGGTAGCACTTCTTCCTTGAACCATGGGTTTTTAGCTTGCCATATGTTGTTCCGTGGTGAGGGATGTGGTAAGACGAAGTAATCCGGTAGAAACTGTTGAAAATGTTCTACTTTCTTAGTTAAACTCCATTTACGTACTTCTGGCAAATAATAATCTTGGGCATATTTCCCAATTAACAGCATCAATCGTACATTGGTCATTTTATCTAACAATGCTTGATGCCACTCCTTCGCACATTCCTTGCGAGGAGGTAAATCACCAGACTTACCAGTTCCCGGATAGCAAAATCCCATGGGAATAATACCAAAATCTTCAACATTGTAAAATTCCTCTGAACTTACCTCCAACCAGTCGCGGAGGTTATCACCACTCTTATCATTCCAGGGAATGCCTGTATTGTGAACGATTCTTCCAGGCGCTTGACCAACCACAACAATTTTACTACTGATATTTGCCGATAAAACGGGTCTGGGCCCAAAAGGAAGATGCTCTTGACAAATCGTACATTGCCGGATCGTCTTTAATAATGATTCCACGCTTCTCCCCTATTTCGCTACTCGTTGATAATAGCTGACGATACTCGCTTTTGCCAAGGTATTATTGCCGATATAATACCCCACCACTGCAGCATTGGTATTTTCATCCAATCCAAGTGAATCCACTTTTAGGGCATAGATAGTAATGATATATTGATGCCAACCGTGTCCTTCTGGTGGACAGGGCCCTCCAAATCCTTTTGAGCCATAATCAGTAATACTTTGAATTACCTGATCGGGCATCAACTCAAGACTTGGATCACCTGCATTGACATCGATATGGTCGAGATCCGCAGGAATATCAAATACCAACCAATGCCACCATCCGCTGCCCGTCGGGGCATCTGGGTCATACATGGTAATGGCAAAACTTTTGGTACCTTCCGGTGCATTTTCCCAAGAAAGTGCTGGAGATTGATTATCACCAGTACAACCAAATCCACCAAATTCTTGCACATTCGTCATCTGACCACCTATGGTCGAACTTTTCAATGTAAAGGTATTCTGAGCCTGAAGCTGCCATATGGAAGTTATGCAGAGTATAATAAGCGTAAATATTTTTTGCATTGTACTTGTATTTTAATGATTGATCATATAATGGTCCAAAGCTCACAACTCAGCACTTCTACCGCGCAAGAGATCGGAAGGACATGCTGTAAGCATGGTGCGCAGCACGGAAGGCGAAAGCCGTACTCCTGGAATAGCTCGGTCAACAGATGCTACAGGCATCTGTTGATGCGCCCAAATTGTACTACTTATTATCCGGAATCTTCCATTTTACGGTTCGAACTGGTGTTTGCTTCACCGCATTAATCGCTCCATTGGTCCTGCGTTTATCCCAAATCATCGCGATTGTCATCACGATGCTCGTACCGATGATGATGAATAGTAGTATCCCTTCACTGAATTCTTTTACCACCAACTTATCATAAATGGCATTGAAAAGTAAAATAGTTATCAAACCTCGTGGTGCAATATATAATTGAGGGACAATGTCCTTTCCAATCGATGCTCTCAGCAATACGAATCGAATCGCATAGATCGTCAACAAACAAAGGGCCGAAATGCCCACCACATTCCAATCTGCTAATGCATCAAAGGTGATGGTTATACCAAATATGACGAAGAAAAAAGTCCGAACGACAAAGGCCGTTTCCATTGTGATCACATGTAGACCATGATAGATATCATGAGCCGCTTCCTTGTCCAGAAATCGATTTAATCTGCCACGGAAGGATAAATCCATATTGGAAATGACCAAGCCGAATATCAGAATAAATAAGAGAGAGGATAAATGGAATTGCTTACCGATGGCATAGATCAAGAGCAATACAGCAATCAATAAGAAAAGCTTTACGGAGGTTTTTATCTTTTGGAAAACAATCACGATCAGATAGCTCGAAATAATCGCGATTATAATCGTCAATAGTGTTGATCCTGCAAAGTTCACAACCGGATTTCCAGCTGATCCATGTCCATTGATATCGGATGGTTTAAGTATCCCTTCCAAGAAATAAAACATCATGATTCCCAAAATATCCGAGAAAGTCGACTCATAAATGTGAAACTCTTTTTTCTCTTTTTTCAGATCAATGACACTCGGAATAATGATAGCACTCGATAATATACTGATCGGTGTCGCGTAATACAAGGCATGCAAGAATTCATTCCCTTCTTGAAAGCCATCCACCATATACATTAAAATAAAGGCCGTTACGACGGCCGATCCGACCAGACCGACCAAGGCAATGACCAGGGCTTTGATGATCGGAACGATCTGATCTTGGTCAAGCTTTAGTTCAAGAGCAGCCTCCAAAACAATCATGATCAAACCAATGGTCCCCAAGATCTTGAGGTATTCGTCCAATCCATCTGCGATATTGATCCCAGCGGCTTCCAAGCCTAGTTTGGCTACGATACCTAATACGATCAGTAATAATACGGATGGGATACTGGTTCTCTTCGAAATCTCACCAAAGAAAAATGAAAAAATCAGCACGACAGATGCTGCAATAATTAAGCTATATTGTGATAATTCTGCTATACCTTCCATATGTTTTCATTCGTATTTTGAACAATTTTAAATCCAGCTTTTCTGAGTTTAGAAAACAAACTGGACTTGAATTTATCATTAGCAATAGTCATATGCACTTCATATTCCGATGATAATTGCTTCACCTCAATATTGGAATTAAAATCCAAAAAAGGAAAATCAAAGATGACCTTTTGCAATTTCTGCAAGGTCCCTTTGCCCATACCTTCTTCTTCCGGTTGACAGAAGATGTTGATATAAGTCGCTTGATGACTATTAAATTTTTCTATGGTTTCGTCGGCTAATATTTTGTACGGAATGTAAATATTGTTTTCTTCATTCAATAATTTAATTCCAGCCAAACTCATATTGGCCACTTTCCCTTTATTATTTCCGATGCGCACTAAATCGCCGATCTCAATTTTGGAATTGCTGGTTACGGTAATTCCCTTGATATAGGCGCGAATCACCTGAAAGAATAGAACAAAAATCAATAAAACGATAATTCCGTGTACAAAGGGATTGATTAATACAAAGGCCATGATCAAAATGATCACAAAAAAGGCATTGATCAAACTCAGACTATGTAAGCCTGTCAGCCATGTAACCGTGCTCTTATACCTTTTGGCCAAGTAATATAGGGATGCTATCAAAATAGCAAAGATGATAAACTGAAACCAGCTGATATATGAATCGTATAAAAAGTCCATAATCTAACTATTTTTTAAACAGGCTTCTACCTCGTGAACAATCACCGCATCGACTTGAAGATAGCCATCATAGGTACGGTTGATGATCTTATAGCCCATCAATTTTCTAAGTTCTTCAGAGACATAATTATTATCCATCGGAGTCAAGCCGTTACGCAGGGTCGATTCCTTCAGGAATTTATTGGCCAATATGATCTTAAGAATCAGACTATGCCGATTTACTAACTGATAAAAACTAGGAGGAGCCGCAATATCTTCTCGAACCTCATCATCATTTTGGCGCTCCCAAGACAACATTGATGCACCTATATTGTATCGATTTAATCGAGCTAATCGAGCGGCTTTTTTACCGGCATTTCTATTGGCCTCTTCAGAAAAATCTTTCAAAGAAGCATTGTGCCGTATAACAATAGCATTCGCGATCGTCTTCTGATACATTTTGTCCACCACCATGGTCTCCGCAAAACGACTCTCAAAATCAAACATTCGCTTGATATGCGCCAACATGAAGTGGTTCGTAGATATCACAAAAAAGATTCTTTTGCCGAATTTTGCAATGCCTTCGACCAAATCGTTGATGGTATTGTATAATGTATATTCATCGGATTGAAAACGCTCTAAATCATCAATGCAAGCCACTACAGGCGTCGTAATAGATTGCTTTTCGATGAAGGAAATCGTTTCCTGTAAATTTTCGTGCACGAGATGTTTACGGCCCTTTAATTGTATCACATTATTTTGGACTATCTGTACCACCTCTGCCTCGGGCAATAAATTGGGAATATTTTCTATCAGGGTGGATTTTCCAGATCCATAGCTGCCCACAATCAATACAGAGCCTTGATACCCTTTTTTCCAGAGACTATAATTCTTGATAATCTTTTGTTCTTCCACCTTTCTAGGCAGATAAAAAGACTTTCCTAAGTAACCATTTTTCAGAAACAGACTATTATTATCGAGATCCACTTCACTCAGTTGCTTGGACTGTATAAAATCATAGGGATCCGCATGTAAGTTGGATATAAATGGAATTTTACGATTATGTAAAAATTCATTGACACGCATCTTGAAATCCGACCAGATATTAGTTTCATACCAGATACGCTGACCGGTATACTTCGTAAGATTAATAAAGCCCAATTCCGGTAAGAATTCCTTCTCTTTGTGATAGATATTCTCCAACTGTAACTCATTCATAGCGTGCGTGTTGAGTTCCATGATGGTTTTATCCAATCCATTTTTATAGCTGGTAATTTGATCCCTGATCTTTATCAAAAACTTCTTGTGAATATCGTGATCAAACTGCACCTTTTCGTCTTCTTGGAAGGAAAGACTTTCAATTTTGTTATGTGTGTTGAATAAGGTCAGTACGGCACTATCGAATAAGTTGCTAATATCGAAATCCGCATCCAACATTTTTGGAAGTATTTCGGTATCCGACCACAACTCAACATTTTTATCCAGATTGATAGATCGCGTATACAATTCTCCGCTATTGGCATAAATTGGAACGACGATTTCACCGGATTGAGAACTGAATATATTGTGTTTATGCTCATTGACCTTCCCCTTTTCAACTTGCTCACTGATCTTTGTTATTGCATTGGAAAGCGGAGTTAATTCTGACTTTGTCAACTCCGTGGGCGTTTGTTGAATCAAAGAAATTGCCTCATTGATGGATTGTTCCAAGGCTCTCAATTGAGTCAATCTTGAATTGTTATGATCGATCAGATGCTCGCGGTACTTATTAAATTGAGGAATGATCGGACACATCTTTTCATGTACCTCGTAAATTTGCTGAATCTGATCATAGAGCTCATCCAATTGACTAACTACCGTAGGAATCGGACTATTTTGATGAAACCATTGCGGAGGATTTGATGCGTGAAGTGGTTCATCGTTGCGGGCATTTTCCAGAAATATTTGATTCTGACCGATGGCAACATCCAGTACTTTCTTCGTGGCATCAGGAAAGGAAACGATGGCCTTTTTCATCGAAGAATAATCCACTTCCAGCAATCGAATGATCGGTTTTATTTGAAGCGTCGATAATTGTAAGAAACTATCTCGAATTAAAATGGACAGATCCAAAGCGTCCAGAGACCATGCATACTTAAATTGTTCTACATAGCTTTTTTCTTGTTCCTCTAAGGTATGATGGTCGATTGATTCTATATCCAACAATAAAGCTTTCTGATGGGTCAAGAATGTTTGTATCGACTTTTTGGTCGCTTCAAAGGTATTCTGCTCATCGAGTGTTTTTCTAAACGCTGAAAGCTGTTGAATAAATTCGTTTAATCTTGCATCCATTCGGGAACGTACGGTCTAGTTTCTTTGTAACAAATCTAGGTAAAATGGATCATTTATTTGGTTAAACTCTTCATAGATTGTGGCACATAAAAAAAGTCAACTTCCTTTTCTAGAAAGTTGACTTCAAATATTAGTTAGCTTATCCTCTATTTTTTTAGCCCACACTAAGACAATTTAGGCTTTAAACGCAATTTATAGAAGACAATGGAGAATACAGGACAGGCAATTATGTCCTTTTCAAACTTATTTGATATAAGATCGAAGGTTCTCCGTTAGACCTGCTAAAGTTATATCACTTTAAGACAGGACACAAATTTTTATTGTCTATTTAACATTTGCAATTAAGTTATTTTCACATAATTAAAAAATTATAATTTATCAGTTATTTTGATTTTTTAACCTTTTAAGATATTTTATATTGCAATCGATAGAATTTCATGCTTTAAATTCTTAACTGAATGCTATATCGCTAAAGTTTATTTTTTATTTATAGTGTTGAAATGTAAGCTATTTTACATTTTTTAGACACTTCATTTTTTTGAAACGATATCATTCAAGACCTCATTCAAAAACGAATTCCATACCTTTGAAGCATGGACAAGGATATGCACAAACTTACACATGTCAACAAGGATGGAACGGTCAATATGGTACATGTTGGTGATAAATCCATAACTAGAAGATCTGCAACGGCCCAAAGCATCGTTCGTTTAACAAAAGCCATTGTTGATCAACTAAAAGAAGGTGATATACAAAGTAAAAAAGGGCCCGTATTTCATACAGCCACTATTGCCGGTATCATGGCGGTCAAAAAAACCAGTGATCTTATTCCTCTTTGCCATCCATTAGCGATTAGCAAATGTTCGGTGGATATCAAAATGATAGATAATGTACATGCACGTATTTTATGTACAGTGCAACTAGACGGTAAAACAGGTGTTGAAATGGAAGCACTCACCGGAGCGAGTATTGCATCTTTGACTATTTATGATATGTGCAAGGCAATGTCTCATGATATTGTCATTCTGGAAACTAGATTGTTAGAAAAAACAGGTGGTAAACATGACTTCAAAAGAGACTAAGAAACATAACAAACACGCATTATTGACAAAACCTATTGGTGGACAATATCATCGAAACGAATGGGCCATCATTGGCGCTCCCTGTTCCATCATAAAGGACATAGCCAAACAAATTCATAAGCGATTAGAGTCGATTATGCACATCGGTTTTTTGGATGCAGATCACAAAAAAGGACGTCGCAAACACCTATATCACAGTACTGTCATCGATAAAATCGGTTTTTTATCCGTCGAAACCAAGCGTCCTTTTAGACTCAAACAAAATCATAGTTTTTTTCGCGAAGCAGATGCCCTTCTTATCAATGGGAATCATTTCAAGGGGGATAAACAAATTGTTATAATCCACGAGGATAAAAAAGAATCGCTGTCCAGAAAACTCGATCGACTTACAGATATTCGAGCGATTCTACTAAGTAATGAAAACGATGAGATTTATGATTTTGTCATTGATCAGATTGACGATCAAGATGCAGTGCGTGTGTTTCGTATGCAGGATATCGACAAGATCTGTCAACTTATATTAGAAAGTTATCAGCAGAGTACACAAAGTCTGTATGGATTGGTTTTAGCTGGTGGAAAAAGTCAACGTATGGGACGGGACAAAGGCGAGCTCCTATACCATGATAAAATTCAACGAGAATATGAGGCCGACCTAATCGCTCAGTTTTGCCATCGAACATTTATTTCTTGTAGAAAAAATCAGGACGAATTGATCGAAACAGCTTACGAAAAGTTGTATGATAGTTTTGCTGGACTGGGACCATATGGAGGTATTCTTTCAGCATTCCGCGCCTTTCCAAATACAGCATGGTTGACCATAGCTTGTGATCTTCCGCTCCTCAATAAACGGATGCTAGAACAGTTGGTGGATCGTCGTAATCCTACCAAACTGGCTACTTGTTTTTACAATCCAGAAACGGATTTCCCAGAACCGTTGATTACTATTTGGGAGCCGAAGACCTACCCTATCCTCTTGGAGTTTTTAAGCCAAGGGTATTCTTGCCCTAGAAAAGTATTGATTAATTCGGACATTGAAATGATCGACATTGAACAACAAGAATGGCTGATCAATGTCAACGATCCGGAGGCTTACAAGCAAATCAAAGAGCAACTCGCTAACCAAGCTCCATAAAACAGGTTGTGACCTATGATTTTAAAATGGCCTTGGTGAAATAATGATCTGGTATGGATGCATTAAATTGAATACTTACTATATAAAACTCGGTTCCTTTTCCCTTTTTCAGCATATCCTTGTAGACCATTTTCTGAGGAAACCAACGACCATCTACTCTTGATACCTCTGAAAGCTCGATCATTTTAAGAAGTTGACCACTCTTAGCGTATAATTCTTCTTTCAGAGGAACAAAACGCTCTTGGTCGATCCAACTTTTTCGTTTGGTATAAGAAACGCCATCTACCTTTGCCCTTAACTCCAGCACCCAGGTCTCTCGTCCATTTACGGTCTCTTCCCCAATAAGCTTCGCATCATACAATTCCAACAAGGATCGATCTTCCATCATATCCTCATAAGATAGATCTGATCCCAATACAGACTGTCTTAACATATGTCCGGATAATTGAATGGTACGATCAGTAGAAGGCGCATAAATCCAAAGACGATTGTCGAGTTTCAACATTTTGGTTCCTTTTTCACGAGCGGGCGCAAGATATTCAGAATAAGATTTTAAACGGCCCACAGAATAACTCTTACTTTCGATGGTACGGCTCTTTCGACGGCCATGCACTGTCATTTTTGCATGAATGATTCGATTTTTTGCCGACATGTTCGCATCCACTTGCTCCAAGATGTAAACAGGATCCATAGCAGTTGTTGTTTGCGCATCGATCCCCTGCTGAAAATAGATGGCGATACCGATGAGTAGAATTCTAAAATATAATGTGTTCATAAACATAATTTCTTGCCTAATAATAACTTGAATTAGGCTTCTAATTCTTTAAATAAACTGGCGGTTTCACGTTTATAAATACCGATTCCTGATAACATATTTCCAAGTACCATTGCGAATAATCCAGGAATAAATCCGATGAAAAACAATTCTGGTGTCACCTGTGCGGTCAATCTCGTAGGCAACATTAAACTGGATTCTACTTGTTCCATCATTCCAGAAATATCCAATCCATATACTTGCAAGTACCATATAAACGAAACTCCGATTAGCGTTCCAATCACCGTTCCAATAATTCCAACCATGACCGCCTCCAAGGTAAAACTTCGATAAATATGTCCTTTTGACTCTCCTAGAGCCAAGCGAATACCAAATTCTTTATAACGTCTCAATCCGGCAAGTAAGCCTGTATTCCACAGTACAATTGACATGGCAAAAAGAAAAATCGCCATCATAATGAAACTCATGTTCTCGGCAGATGCGATTAGAGATTTCAAT
This sequence comes from Saprospiraceae bacterium, assembly GCA_020628475.1. Classification (GTDB taxonomy): domain Bacteria; phylum Bacteroidota; class Bacteroidia; order Chitinophagales; family Saprospiraceae; genus JAHDFB01. The sequence goes on from JAHDFB010000050.1 coordinate 15,094, forward strand.
TCTCCTTGTTCAGCCAATGGCAACATGATCGGCTTAAATTCATCATCGGTCTCTTGATAGGAAACGTTAAATTGATCGGCTATTTCATAACTACGCTTTTTATCATATCGATCTTTGGGCAAAAAACCCAATATCTCGCTCGAAGCGTCATCCATATCCAATATTACTTTAGCATCTTCCACATCGCAAATGATCGTTCCTTCATCCATCTGTGGTACACCAAATCGAATAAATCCCACAATTTTGAATATACTAAAGGCCATACTTTCGTTCATCGTGGATCCGAGGTAGGATACTTCATCTCCCAGAGCTAGATCCAATTTATCCGCAAACTTATAACTCATCAAGATCTCATTAGACGCTTGCGGTAGAACGCCTTCTACCAAGGAATTGGACAATTCCAGCCTTTTGGGCTCCGACCCAGCACCCGAATATAATTCAAATGACAAGCCTGCAACAGGACCTTGACCTCTACTATTACCTTGATCATCCAATACATCGATTAAACCTCCAAACTTGATTCGCTGGACCCAGTCCACATCTGGATAATGCTCGGACAGATTTTGACTTAAGGCAGCAACTTCATCCAAGGCCAAATCATTCGGTAACTGTGCCATATTATCAAAATAAGCCTGCGTCACTACTTTCATATGCCCTGTTTCAAAACGAGCACTTTGGCGGACCACATCCCCCAAAATACCTTTGATGTACCCTGTCAACATAACGGTTAACATAACACCGATGGCCACAATTATAATCGGCAATAAAGATCGGTTGCGATCCCGTAAAATGCCCTTGAGTAGAAATGCAATCATTGTATTTTTCCTTTTAGCGCTTGAACGGGATCCATTTTCGCAATTTTTCGTGAAGGCAAGTAACTGACCATGGTGGCGGCTAAGACTACCAGCAATATCATTGTAGCTATCAACGACAATGTAAATTTCGGATACACCACTTCTGATATAGAAAGGCTAGTTGTTTGAGATGATTGAGGAATCGTAATCCCCGACTGTGAAATCAAATAAAATAGAGGCACACCCACAATAATCGCGGCAATCACCGCCATAATACTATACATCGCACCTTCTACCGTAAATAATTTTACCACCTGACTTCGTGTCATGCCTAAGGATACATAGGTTCCGATTTCTTTCTGCCTTCTAAATATGGATAAAACTTGTGTATCAAAAATCGCCAACAAAGCGATTCCCAGCAATAAAACATACATGATGGATCCTCCCGCCTTTTTCGAGTCGACCACCATCTTCAGTGGTTTCAACAGTTCTTCTTGGCTTTTGTAGTTCCAATCTGGATATTGTTCTCGATCAAATTCTTTATTGATGACGAACATGGAACTTTGATAGTCCAAACCTGTCAAGCTTCTAAATGGATATAGGGGCAGCCATATTTGTCCAGCATCTACCGTAGGGACATCACAATCAAAGACCTTGGCAATGTGTATGGTCACAGCATCGAAACTCCCATTTTGATCCCTCCATCGAATCGTCACATCATCGCCTTCCTGTATTCTACTGGCTTTTGCAAATCGCTTACCGATAATAGCAGGTATCGTCTCCTCATCCGATTGTAGATAAGAAGTAGGTAAATCCAAAATGCTTTGTTTGGCCGGAATTCCCTTTAACAAAACAGGCATCATTCGTCCATCGGGATACACGCTTCCCTGCCTAATCAAAATTGGGACAACATTGGTGAGATTGTCCACCTGAATGATGCCATGTCCATCCTTGATCGAAAATGGATCTTTTGGATCATAATCCTTGTGATAATAGTGCCCTTCTCCAAATTCATAGGCAACACTATCGCGCATGGCCTGTGCATTCCATCCATCCATAAATCCGTTGTAAAACACGATTAATAAGAAGGTGAATGCCAAAATCCCTACGTTCAGCCAGGTCTTTAGACCGGCTCCCATTAGATTGCGATAAGCTAATTGTATGGCCAATTTCATAGTGAATACTCTTTTGGTGATTGAATATCATCCTTGATTAACTTTCCGTCTTCTAAATGAATGATTCTGTCCAGATAGGTCATCACTTTCTCATCATGGGTGGAGAATAAAAATGTAGTATTGAGCTCAGTATTGAGCTTTTTCATCATTTTCAAGATGGCATGCGCATTGGCAGCATCGAGATTAGCAGTCGGTTCGTCTGCAATAACCAAGGCAGGGCGCTTCACCATCGCTCTAGCAATCGCTACACGCTGCCCTTCCCCACCGGAAAGCTTAGTCACCTTTTTCTTGTGTTTATCGGCTAATCCTACCCATTCTAATGCCTGCATCACAGCTTTCTTTCGTTCAGACGCCTTGATCTTCTGAAGCATTAAAGCAAATTCTACGTTTTCAAAGACGGTATAGACTGGTAAGAGATTGTATACTTGAAAAATAAATCCAATATCCTTATTTCTTAAAGCCGCAGACTCGCGATGCGATAAAGATCCGATTTCATGTCCCAGCACATGTACACTGCCCGCTGTTGGACTATCCAATGATCCAATAATATTCAGTAAGGTTGTCTTCCCAGATCCACTGGGCCCGACCACTCCGGCAAACTCTCCTCGACAAAACTCCAAATTAATATCTTGTAAGGCTGTGAATTCCGTATCTCCTTCGGGATAACGTTTTACTAAATTTTTAATCGTAATGATCGTTTCATTTTTCATTCACCATTCATTTTACAGGTTAAAAGTTGTACACCGCCATTATTCTGGCGCCAGGTCCACTAAAATTATATACCAATTCATTCTGATTAATGCCGCTGTAATCTGAAGAATTATAGAAGAGCATTCCAAACAATCTAATTTTCGAAAACTGATGTTCATAATTCAAAAAGATCGAAAAAACATCCGTTCCAATACCATAATTAGCAAAACAGGAAAGCTGATCAAACAGACTAAATGGGTAATTGAGCAATACAGCTACAAAGTGATTGGACGTTCCCGATCCCAAGAAAGAATCTTGAAAATTCAAAAACATATATTCCATAGATACATTTAGTCCCTTGCCAATTCCGAAAGTATAATCCGAGCCGAGGGTTACAAAACTGCTATGCCTCAAGGGACCGATTTCTTCGTTCATCCACACGTGCATCGCTTCGATCCAAAGACCTAGACCTAAATCCCATTTCACATCCATTCCAATACGATTTTCTCTGGATTCTATGGTGGATTTCGTGGGAATGGAGACACTTGCCTTTCTGTGATGATAACTGACGGCCCATTCGCCTTTGGGAATGGGATATTGAAACCGTCCTCCGAATTCAGGAACAGTTGGCAAAGATTCATAAAATTCAAAACCTTTGAGCCCTTCATTGTCATACAGACTCCATAACCAAATATTGGCATTATTCTTAAAATAGTATCGCCCCAATACTCCCCACACACCATTGGTGAGTTGTAAAGGATCTCTTGGATCAATTTGATTAAACCATTGCAAGGGCCTTAGTATGGAGGCCGAACCGAATTCGATTTTTTGGAGTCCCAATCGCCACTCCATCCTTTTGGTCGTATAACGCAACCAAAAACGATAGGAATTAAAATCAAACGAAATATCCCTCCATCCAAAATCATCATCGATCAGAATATTGAAATTTCCCGACGTGTGGAGTGTCCACTTGCGTAAGCTATCAATTCGATAACTATAATCACCGGTTATAATGTTTTGTGAAGCATATAAGAATGGTTTATCAGCCCTTAATTGATAATTTAACAGACTCGATGATTGACCAGAAAAATCAAGACTAATTTGTGCAGGAAGCACCGCAGCATTGACAATCAATAATATGATCAAACAATATCTCATTCAGTTTCTTGATTAATTACACCATGTAAAAAGAAATCCATCATTTGTGTGGCCATTTCTTCGGTTGACGAAAACATTTGCCTCAAGGCTGGATTTTCCATTTGCGTATTGATGCTTTGCATCATAAATAGCACAAAATCAATTTGAACAGATGCTCTAATTTCTCCTACTTTTTGGGCCTTTTCAAAATCGGATTTGATTCGAATAAGACTTTCCTGAGCGGCTTGTTGGAGGTAGCGTACAAGCTCCTTCATCGATTCTTGCGGTCTGTATAGGTCATTCAAGAACTCAGGACTCATAGAACGCGCTTCTTGTCTTTTGTGCTCCATCAATAAGCTCATCTTATCCCGAAAAGATTGAGTACCATTCATGATGGAATCGTATCGATTCATACCGCTCTCCACCTCTTTTTCCAAAATAATTTTTGCTACCTCAAACTTATTCTTAAAGTATCTGTAAAAGGTCATTTTACTAAGTTCGGCCACTTGTGCTATTTCATCCACAGTGACGCGGGAAATCCCATGTTTCCAAAAGAGTTGTTTTGACGAATCCAATATCGCACGCTGCGATTTGTTCCACGATTTAAGCGCCCCTTCACTATACTCTTTTATCTTCATGTTACTAAATTAGTAAATTTTACTTAAAAATGTAACATTTTGTATAAAAAATCTACTTTTAAAAAGAACAAATTATTACTTTCCTTCGTTATTACTACAACTCCCCGTACCAAGACAATACGAAATCTAAAAATAGAATTAGCAGATGCTGAAACAGTGGTTCATATGGATTTTTATTCTTTTAACGGTTAGTACCGTAAAAGCACAAGAGCGTTATTTGGACAGCCTTTTTTCGGTGGAGAAATCGCACAAAAACCTCAGCTATGGTCAGGCCGAGCAACTTTTAATTCCAATTTTCGAAAATTTTACAGCAAAGCTTAAATTAACCGCTGATATCTACCAGCCAGTTGATGATATGAAAGGTGATCGACCCTGTATTATTTTTGCTCATGGTGGTTCCTTCTTAGTCGGTTCTAAAAGTGATTATTCCGTCGTTAAATACGCCAAGGAAATGGCTTCTAGAGGCTATGTGGTCATGACGATTAATTATCGCATGGGTTATAATGCCTTGGATAAGCAGTCCGCACAACGCGCGGTGTATCGAGGGGTTCAAGATATGAAGGCGGCCATTCGATATGTCAAAGAACACGCTGTAGAATTGGGCGTTGATCCTGAAATGGTGATTGCAGCAGGAAATAGTGCCGGCGGGATTATGAGCTTACATACGGCTTACTTCGACGATACCGATGCTACTTCGATCGAAGCTTTTTTCAACGAACCCTATTTAGAGTGTTTGAGTTGTTCTGGCAATGATTACATGCAGGAAGACTTACCCTTCGCCATAGCAAACCTGTGGGGTGGCATTGCCGACACGACCTATATACAAGGACAAAACCGAATTCCAGTTATATCCTATCACGGTGACGATGACAAAATCGTTTTTATCAATGAAAATTCTCCGCATAATCTACCGACGCTACCCACCTTGCAAGGGAGTAACATCGTGATGGAGCGCATACATAACCTCGGCATTACCAACGAATACTATATATTCCAAGACAAGGGCCATGAACCTTGGGGCCTCTTTGCGGAGACAATATATTTCGACTTCATCGTAGAGTCTTCGGCTGCATTCTTTCATAAATTAATTTACGCTCAAGAAAATCAATAGGGGCCTACCTCCGCGAGATTACATCTCTTGGAGGTCGCTATGTTCCAGCACTCACTATTCGTTCGGCATATTCGGCATTACATGCCTACTATGCTAGGCTTCGCCTATGCTTGCACAGCGCTAGTCCAAGAGAAATTAATACTGAATGCCGTATTTATAGCTCATCGCATACATCAGACAAAGATCCCTTTAAAGAGACAATCCAATCTTAAGATTTCTTAGATAACATGTCCAAAGCAACATCTACGATCATATCTTCTTGACCACCGACCATATTGCGATGACCCAACTCCTCAAGAATAGCGCGCGTATCCAATCCATATTTTTGAGCTGCTCGTTCCGAATGTAATAAGAAGCTAGAATAAACACCTGCATAACCGAGGGATAAGGTTTCTCGATCGACTCGAACAGGTCTTTCTTGAATAGGTCGGATTAAATCGTCGGCCGCATCCATTAATTTATAAACATCTGCATGATGTGATACTTGCATTTTATTCAATACAGCCACCAATACTTCTAATGGAGCATTTCCAGCTCCTGCGCCCATACCAGCCAACGAAGCATCCAAACGATTAGCACCATGTTGCATGGCAACCACGGTATTCGCAACGCCAAGCGATAAATTATGATGACAGTGAATCCCAATTTCCGTATGGTCTTGAAGCACATCACGGAAAGCTTTAATGCGATCCACCACTCCATCCATCAACAAGGCGCCTGCAGAATCAGTGACGTACACACAATCTGCGCCAGCAGCCTCCATGATTAAAGCTTGTTCCGCCAATTTTGTCGGTTCGTTCATATGCGCCATCATCAAAAATCCTCCGACATCCATTCCAAGCTTCTTGGCCGCTTCGATATGTTGAGGGGCAATATCAGCCTCCGTACAATGTGTCGCAATCCGAACCGATTCTACACCCAATGATCGGGCCTTTTTCAAATCATCTATTGTAGCAATACCAGGCAATATCAAAGTGGTTAACCTAGCATGTTGAAGCATTTCTCCGATTCCTTCTAACCATTCCCAATCCGTATGTGCTCCAAACCCATAATTAAAGCTACCACCAGCTAAACCATCACCGTGCGAAATTTCGATTGCATCGACTCCTGCTTGATCAAGTGCTCGTGCAATTTCTTGAATTTTTTCCTTTGAATATTGATGTCGAATGGCATGCATGCCATCTCGAAGGGTGACGTCTTGAATGTAGATTGACTTACCAGATGCGATATTCATTACTTTTCGTTTTACTTGATTTAATTGGTTTTTGATAGTAACAGTTCGGATTCTACGAGACGTTCAGCGGTTGCTCGAGCAGCGCTCGTCATGATATCCAAATTTCCGGCATAAGCTGGCAGATAGTGTCCTGCACCTACGACTTGCAACAAAACCGTGGTCTTTAATCCATGACAATGGCCGAGTCCTTCTATAAAAACCGCTTGGTCTTCAGGTATCTCATCAAATTGTACCTCTTGATGC
>JAHDFB010000050.1:22135-24752 GCA_020628475.1 Saprospiraceae bacterium
ATTGATAACCTGGCACATATTTTTGAACTTCCTCCACCATTTCATGAACACTCCGACGTATGGCTTCTCGATCTCCATTTTCGGACAACGTAAATACCGTATCTCGCATCACCAAGGGTGGCTCTGCTGGATTGAGTATAATTATAGCTTTTCCTTTTTCAGCTCCACCTACCTTTTCAATGGCCTTGGATGTTGTCTCGGTGAACTCATCAATGTTTGCACGTGTACCTGGCCCAGCAGATTTACTTGCAATGGAAGCTACGATTTCACCATACTTTACCTTGGCAATTCGATCGACGGCTGCTACGATCGGAATCGTTGCCTGACCGCCACAGGTAACCATATTAACATTACGTACGGATTGAAGATTTGAAAAATTGACTGGTGGCACCAAATAAGGTCCAATTGCTGCTGGCGTCAAATCGATCATATATTTATCCGGAAAAGCTTCTACCTTAGCCCAGTTATAATGATGTGCTTTAGCTGAGGTGGCATCAAATATGATTTTGATGTCCTTCCACTCCGGCATTTTGATTAATCCATCAATCCCCGTGTGACAGGTAGCCACTCCCATTCGTTGAGCTCTCGCCAATCCATCGGATGCTGGATCAATACCGACTAAAACCGACATTTCGAGTTGTTCGGACAATCGTAATATTTTGATCATCAGATCGGTTCCAATATTACCAGAACCTATGATTGCTACTTTGATTTTATCCATAATGAGCGTTTAAATTAGCAGAGTAAAGCTAGCTAAAATTATAGGAAACAAATTGTTTGAGAAGCAATCCGGTGTAAATAAAATAGGATGCGATCAAAGACGGATCTAAAATTGAAATATCCATAGCTCAATATACTCGTTTATTACCTCATTCACTGAAATCATAGAAAGTTCGAATGTTTGGATAATCGAATAAAAATTGAAAAAAGTATAATATTAATTTGTAGAGTAATCAATAAATATTCTACTTTTGCGATCCGATTTGGACCAGTAGCTCAGCTGGATAGAGCAACACACTTCTAATGTGTAGGTCCCAGGTTCGAATCCTGGCTGGTTCACGAAATTAAAAGCTTCTAGATCATTGATTTAGGAGCTTTTTTTATGGATTGCCTTTATCTCTCATCTATTTCCGCAAAAAAAGGAAAATCATTCCTACATACCGTTTCTCAAAATCATAAGATATTCCATTAATATTGGCAAAGACAAACTTTCATATTAAATTATATTTTAATATAAAGGTTTTTCATCATCTTCCGAAACATCTATCAATACTGACTTTCCAAGATTTTATAAAATATCTAAGAATATTTGGAACGAAATAACTTGTTGATTACACTAATGATAAAATCAACAGTCCTTGCCATGATTAAAACGAAAGAAATGTATTCATCCGGATTCTACATTATCGAAAGTTTGGCTGCTGCTAACAGCAATTATATTGAATCCATTGCTGAAGCCAAACTATTAATGACGTATGCCCGATATTATCTTAAAAAGTACTTGACAGTACATGATTATATAATTACTAGGCACGGTTGGCAAATGGCTGTTATCATTCATGACTCGCACCAGACAGCTGATAATCAGGATGATTGGAGATTAATATCCGAGCAAATGCGTCTGTTTATATCTACATATGTACGGCGAATTAATTTCCTGCGTGGAAGATCGGGAACATTGGTACATAGTAATTATCGACGTTATTACTTTTCTTCTTGGAATGAAGCGCAAGCTCATTTGAATGCTATGAGGCAACAAAGAATTCGATTGTATCAACGAAAGAAAAAATATCGAGGGATTAAATTTCACTATCAAATTGACAGAGAAGTGGCGCAGGGATCTATATTTCTTTGTTCGAAAGAGCTTGGTAATAAAACCAATCAAGAACAAAAAAGTCAGTTTATATGGCAGTTTAAAGATCTTGTAGGATCAATTTTAGTAAAAAAGACGTATTTAGTACACAACTTTCAATTCAGTCGACAAAACCCTCCTTAAATCCAACAATCCAACCTTATAAACACCTTCTACCTATCCATTTCCCAAGCCAAAAATCCTTTTCTACAAGTAACCTTTAGAATTATCAACCTACCATTTCCTATACCAAACCAGTCCATTCATTATATTTACGTATTATGTTTTTACTCAATCAAAAAAAGGAAAAAGTATTTGCAATCCACAAAATCTCCGAATTCAATTTGAACAGCCATTTTGAAATCCCCAATTTCTATGGTATTCTATTCTTCAATACTGCAAATGCTAGCATAATTATCGATGGTCAAGAAAACCTTATTAATTCAAATCATATTTTATTCTATTATCCATTTCAACAAATCCAATATAAAGGACAGTTACAAGGAATTTTGATACAATTTCATCCAGATTTTTTCTGCGTAGACATTCATGCAAAAGATATAGGCTGTCAAGGCCTACTTTTTAATAATTTCTATAACGACCTATTTTTACAATGTCCTCCTTCAGATTATCAAAAACTAACAGACTACATTGCTTCTTTCAAAAAAGAACTCTCCAATCAACAAGTCGGGCAAATTGATATGGTTGCTAGTATTTTAAAAATGTTACTAATATCTGCTGTCCGAATCAAACTAAAAACAGCAA
>JAHDFB010000051.1 GCA_020628475.1 Saprospiraceae bacterium
ATAGGAGATTACTTACAGGTGCAGGTATACTTCATAAACATCCCCAATATCAATTTGAAAATGAAATTAGACTAGCCTTATATAATGAACTTTCAAATGATTCAATAATTAAAACGAGAAGTTTTGAAAGCCCTTTCTTTCAAGATTATAGTCATAACTCAAAAAAAGTCTCTAAATACCGGGAAGTTAATATTAATAAGGAAAATGAAATATTTAATCTAAAGATTCGTGCTATTGAATTAGGGTTTAGACACAACGAACAAAGCGATATCTTTAAAATGATTAATAGGCTTAGTACATTTAATCATAAAATTCAAGCAACTTTATCTAATATAGAATATTAAAAATAGTCGATAACAAGCAATTGCGAAGAAATAGCTTATCTCCCTTAGGTATGATCTTGCAACTGTTAGAATCGTGGGAGATCATCACATCCAGGTGCGCTCATACTGCGTGAGGTATCTGGAGTGTCATCCGATAGGATGATCCCGAAGCGTAGCGGAGTGGATGAGGCGTATGCCGAACACGAAAGTCGCCGACGCATGATCGACCGAAGGAGATCATGGGACACGCCCAAAAAACATTGCCATCATTCATAAATGAATCAGCTCGATATCAATCACTAAATGGTATTATTTATTATTTTTGCGGCGTTTTTATCATTCAATTAAAAGAAAAAATAAAATGGCGGGTAACAGAACGTTTACTATGATCAAGCCTGGTGCTGTGAGAAATGGACACATCGGAGCAATTTTAGCGCATATCAATAAAGCAGGATTTAAAATTGTAGCAATGAAATACACCAAATTGTCTGCAGAAAAAGCGGGTGAATTTTATGCTGTACACAAAGAGCGACCATTCTACGGAGAGCTTGTAGAATTCATGTCTTCAGGTCCTATCATTGCTGCTGTATTGGAAAAAGACAACGCCGTAGCTGATTTTAGAAAAACGATCGGAGCTACGAATCCAGCGGATGCTGAGCCAGGTACCGTACGAGCATTATATGCAACGAGTATCGGAGAAAATGCCGTTCATGGTTCTGATTCTGATGAAAATGCTCAAATCGAAGCAAGTTTCCACTTTGCGGGAACCGATATTTTCGCTTAGAATAAAGTCATAACGACTTTCGAGTCTATAAATAATGAGATGTAAAACGCAGCTGCCGCTTGGTGGTTGCGTTTTTTTATGAAATCGTGATTTGATCTCCCAAGAATTTGGGTTGCGTATCAAGAATGTAATAATCCAACAGAGCCTTGACTCGAGCCAACTTTTCTCGCATATACGTCTTGGGCGAAAAAGCAAAATCGACCGACTTCGCATTATAAGCGACAGCATCCATGCCGTTTTTACGCGCTATAAATAGAGCTCTTTCATTATGAAATTGCTGAGAAATAATAATTAGCTTTTGTTGATTGAAGATCTTTTTGGCTCGAATCACAGAATCCAAGGTTCTAAAACCAGCAAAATCCAAATAGATATCCTTCGATGGAATACCCTGTTCTACCAGATCCTCAAAAATCATCCTTGGTTCGTTGTAAGCTAAGGTACCATTATCACCAGAAACCAGCACTTTTTTTATAATCCCCTTCTTATACAACTCCACCGTCGATTCGATGCGGTATTTGTAAAACAGATTGATGGTTCCAAAACGGGTATATTTCGAAGTCCCCAACACCAAACCTACTTGATGCTGATCAAACAATTCTGCATCATCAGCCGAATACTGCTGAAAGCTGCGAATATAAGCATCCGCTATCAGTGTGGTGGCCGCCATTAAAATGGCCGTCATCAGCATCCAGAACACAATTTTGTAAAAATGATTCAACATAAAATTTGGCATTACCCGTATAATAACTCTTTAAAAGGTGCAAAAGTTATTCCAAGTTCGCCTTTCTATTCACGAAAGATAGTTTCCCGACATTTAGTATGTAAAAATTTCTTTTGTTTATTGAATGCCCAAATGATCAATGGTTTCAATATTAAGACTTCCAATTGGTAATTGATATTTTTGTTGATAGCGCTTTAAGGCAAGTAATACCTCTTTATTCAATTCTTTTGATTCTGATAACTTTTCAACATCAAATAATCCTTCTTCAATTAATTTTAATTTTAGCTCTTGTACAAAGGAAGTTGTTACATGCTCAGGACAAAGTACTTCTCTCCATTCAAAACTCTCGCCCTTGATAACATCATTTAAAACAATCAATTCCTTATCAAATTTTTTATTAACTAAGGTGTCTACAACCACCATCACATTCATTTTTTCTTCTTTGACTTCTTCCATGCACCAAACCATGCAATCCTCTGGATCGGATGACTTACATGGTTTATTTGATTTCTTTTTTACCCAACGGGTGGAGGCAGGTCTTGTAACAAATTCGCGTTGTTCAACTCCAGGTGGATTTCTCTCGTCTCCATTATAAACATATACTTCCAAATATTCTTTCTTAGGTCCGTTAATACGGCTTTTGGCATAGCAAGATCCATCTTCTCCTCTCATGCGTTCTTGATTCACCCGTTTGTTGGTACTATTATCCTTTCCTGAATAGTGACTTGAATCAATTACAGTACATTGTAAAGTAGAAAATACGACTATAATACACAACAAGTCCCTAAGTGTCAGCGAAAATTTTATTTGTGTTTTCATGATCATCTGAATTAAATTAACGTATTCTTATTTTAACTTTTCGATCATATTTAGGAGAGGTTTAGGTATTATTCCAAAATGATCAATATCAAGTTACTCTAAAATAAGAATAAATTACTTTTCCCCTACAGGGTTTTAAATTCTTGACTATTCTATTTCATGCAATATGTGTACTTTCGCAGTTCATGGAAGTATACAGTTTATACGAGTTAAATCAATATATCAAACAGGTTGTTGCACTCAACTTTGTGGACTCTCTTTGGATTTCCTGTGAGATCTCGCAAATTAGTGAAAGCCGCGGACATTGTTATCTGGATTTGATCGAGAAGGATGCAGATACCAATCAAGTCAAGGCCATGATTTCCGCCGTTATGTGGTTTCGAGAATATCAATTTATTCGAAAAAAACTAGGACCGATTGCCGATAAGGTTTTACAAGATGGTATGGAAGTAAAACTAAAAGTGGAAGTTGACTTTCACGAACGCTTCGGTATCAAACTATTGATAAAGGATATTGATCCGAGTTATACTTATGGCCAATTGGCCATACAGCGGGAACAAATTATAGAGCGATTACGCAAAGAAGGTAGAATGGAATTGAATAAAGCCATTTATTTTCCGTCTGTGATACAACGTTGTGCGATTATCTCTAGTCATTCCGCAGCTGGCTATCAAGATTTGACCCAGCATTTATTGAAAAACGACTATGGTTATTCCTTTCATTATGATCTTTTTCCGGCGGCCATGCAAGGCGCTCGTACAGAAATGGAAGTGGTCAGTCAACTGCGTGATATCGAAGAGGCTAGTAACTACCAAATCGCGATTATAACTCGAGGAGGAGGTTCTAAACTAGACCTATCCGCATTTGATTCTTATGCTATTGCTAAGCAAATATCAGAAATGACCATTCCAGTAATCACGGGAATTGGACATGATATTGACTTGAGTATCGCCGACATGGTCAGTGCTCTATCCTTAAAAACACCGACGGCCGTGGCGAATTTTTTGGTTGATCATAATGCCAGTTATGAATCTGCTTTATACGATATCGCTATTCAGATTAAATTAGCGACTCAAGAGCGGCTCAAACGTATCAACGAACACTTGAATCAGAGTATGCAACTCAATGAACAAGTGGCTAAAAATCGTATCGGGCATACCAAGGATCGATTGGATCGATTAGCCATCGACATTCCTCAACTGGCCAAGAACCGAATCAAGCAGATGGAACGGCAATTAGATAATTGGGAAGACATCAATCGATTGATCCATCCCGATAATCTTCTTCAGAAAGGCTATTCGATCACCATGAAAGGCAAGATGTATATCCACGCGTCCTCCCAACTGAAAAAAGGCGATGAGATTACAACAAAATTTAAAGATGGAACTATTAGTAGTACTGTAAATTAAGGTAAAAATGGCTAAGAAAAAAAAGGATCCAAACTTCGATGAAGCCTATTTGGAGCTTCAAGAAATTCACGAAAAGATTCAAGATGAGTCGGTTAGTATCGAGGAAATTGCACAGCTGATACGACGATCCAGTGAATTGATACAATACTGTAAGGATAGATTAAAAGGCATCGAATCTGATATTGATAAAGCATTCCAAGACGAACATTAAGTTTGAAATTCTCTGGTTGTCCATTTCAATGGCGGCAATCCGGACCAATCTAACAATACTTTCAATATAAAAGCGATCGCCATTCCGATTAGTGAACCTGCCCATACATCTTCGAAAAAGTGATTTAACAAGTAAATTCTACTTAAACCCGATAAGATGGCAAGACATAAACAGATTATTTGAATCCATGGCTTTTTCAGAATGATGGAAAGACTAAAGAACAATGAAAATGCCGCCATCGTATGTCCAGATGGAAAACTAGTTAAGCCCGTAAGCACCTCATAGTTCTCTAAAGGCTGCAACTGATTCCAAATTCCAGATTCTTGAAAATAAAGTTGTGGTCTCGGTTGGGCAAAAATTCCTTTGAGAAATTTACTTAAAAATAAACAGCACAATCCAGATACACCAATCAGCAAACTATGCCGATAATCTTTAAAAATGAACAAGACGGATAGTAAGATAAAGAACCAAGGCTCCACAATAAATGACATCAAGCGAAAAAATTGGTTCAAAAATTCCATTCTATAGTTACTCAATCCTATTAGAACATCGCCCTTCTCCATATTGAAATAGACCAAAGCCATCATCAAGAAAAGCCCCAGGTAGATTCCAAGAAAATACTTCTGATCTTTTACGATTTGAACCATGATTTAATGTTCAGATTGAAGTTGAATTTAGAATCTCGCATGGCCTTATTCGTAAAGTAAATCGCGAATGGAGCTAGGATAAAACAAGGTAACCAAGCACCCGTCACGGCCGAAATGGTGCCGTTGGACATCAACTTCTCGCCGAGAATATTGGTAAAAATGAAAATGACGAAAAAGACGATGGCTATCATCAATGGATATCCAAATCCTCCTTTACTCACAATAGACCCCAGCGGTGCACCGATAAATAAAAATATGACACAGATCATAGCCCAAGAAAGCTGTTGATGCAATCGCAGTTCGAATCGATTTCTGCTATAGGTCGCATTCTTATTGGAGGTCATCACATTTCTAAATCGTTCTTTGATGGTCTGTGCAGACGATTTAGATCGAAACAGCATGGTACGCATTTGATTATCTTTCAAGGTCTCCACGAGATTATTCAGCGTATCCAGCTGGTATTGATCCTTTCTAAAACTCACTCGATCTTTGTAATATCGATTGGCCGATTTACTGGTATTTCGCTTTTTTATGCCCTTGGAAAGAATCTTATCCTTCTTTTTGTTAGCAGCCTTTCTTGCATTGTTTTTGGACACTTTATTCTTCGTCAATTTCAAGGAATCCTGGCCTAACTTCTTACCTGTCTTGTTTAATTCTACGGCTGGAATTTTATCTGTCAAGTATTCTTCCTCATATCGATTGGTCTTCTCCTCTAACGATCGTTTCTGAGTCTCCATGTCGTTCCTTCCCGGAAGTAAATCCGCATAATAGGTCCGATTCTCATCAATATTTTCTTGCATTTTAATATCAATCGAATCGATGGCCCGCTTCATCTGAAAACTATTGTAGAGGTCGTGTTTTTTACGTCCTAAATTGCTCTGACCGATGGAGAATTCAAAGCCCGACATGTCGAAATTCTTGATAAATCGATCAAAATAAACGCGTACAAACTGATCTTGATCGCGTTTACCATTCTCAGCACGTCGCTCCATTTCTGTGTATTGGACACCATTACGCAGTTCCATCGTAAAGTATTGGCCATCCTCGGAAATATACATATCCCCTTCCTTAGCCGTTATCATTCCCAACAATCGGCGATCCGTCTGATCGTAAATCAAAATATCCTCGATCCCTACTCCATCTTCATGCTTCTTCCCCACTCGAATTGCATAGCCTTTGAAATCTTTATTAAAGATGCCCTGATCGATGGTCAAAGTTGGCTTGGCCCTACGTACATTATCGAAGGTTTGATAGAAGACGAGGTAAGCCTTCGGTTTGAGGGTATTGGATGTAAAAATGGAAAATAAGGCGGTCAACAATCCTATAATAATGCCCGGTCGCATGATCCTAAGTAAACTCACGCCCGCCGATTTAAAACTAGTCAGCTCATATTTCTCGGCCAAATTACCATAGACCATTACGGATGAAATCAAAATGGATATTGGCAAGGCCAGTGGAATTATGGTGATGGCATAGTAAAAAATCATTTCTGCCAACACAAACACCGATACTCCCCGGCCTATAAAATCCTCTATAAACTGCCAGATAAACTGTAAAATGAGTACAAATTCAGCAACTAGAAAGGCAATCAAATAGGGCCCTACAAAGCTCTTTGCTACCAGTTTATCTAATTGTTTGAATAGTTTCATTAGGTCTATAACGTCTCATCGAAATGAATCGATTTCGTCAAAAAGTTAAATCTTTCTTATTTGCTAAAATTACTGGCTACCACCAGTTCTTTTCCACCGCCAGAATAATCGTAAAATCCTCTTCCTGATTTGCGTCCTTTATCACCAGCTGTCACCATATTGACTAATAAGGGGCAAGGCGCATATTTATCCTGTCCAAAGCCTTTATATAAAACCTCTAAAATAGACATACAGACATCCAATCCAATAAAATCTGCCAATTGCAGTGGTCCCATAGGATGAGCCATTCCCAATTTCATAACCGTATCTATTTCTTCGACGCCTGCCACACCTTCATATAAGGAATAAATCGCCTCATTGATCATAGGCATTAAGATTCTGTTGGCGATAAATCCTGGATAATCATTCACTTCTGTCGGAACTTTACCCAATTTCTTGGACAATTCCATGATGGTATCCGTTACTACATCACTCGTATGATATCCTCGAATAACCTCGACAAGTTTCATGATTGGAACAGGATTCATAAAATGCATACCGATCACTTTGTCAGGATTAGAGCATACTGAGGCAATTTTAGTAATCGAAATAGATGAGGTGTTGGTTGCTAGTATACAATCCGATGAGGTAAAGCTATCTAAGTCTTTGAATATCTTTAATTTAAGATCTACATTTTCAGTTGCTGCTTCCACTACCAATTCGGCATCTGAAACACCCGCTTTCATATCGGTAAAGGTATGAATATTGGATAAGGTCGACGCTTTATCATCTGCTGATATCTTTTCCTTCGCCACCATTCTATCTAAATTTTTAGAAATGGTCGCTAAGGCTCGATCCAAGGCATCCTGAGAAATATCACAAAGGTGAACCGTATATCCTTTCATGGCAAAAACATGAGCAATTCCGTTACCCATTGTACCGGCTCCTATTACACTAACTTTATTCATTTGGTTATTTTTAATATGGCGCAAATATATTAAAGTATAAGCTTTTGATTCTATTATTCATTTTTCTCTTTGACTTTAGTTTGAAGGCTGTATTTTTACTCGGAAAAATGAATAGATGAAAACGAAAATTGATCTGGAAAACTGGAAAAGAAAAGAGCATTATGCTTTCTTCAAAGACTTCGACGAACCATTTCATGGAGTCTCGGTACGGATGAATATGACTCGTTTTTTTCAACAGGCACACCAATATGCTTGGCATAAATCCAGCCGTTATTTTCACAAATGTATGCAAGCGGTAAATGCCATTGAATCCTTTCGATTACGTATGGAAGGAAATCAAGTCTACCTGTACGATCGAATCGATTTTGGTATGACCGTATTACGAGACAACCGAACCTATGGATATAGCTATACTGAATATTCCGACGATTATAATGTCTTCGCTTCACGTATGAAAGAAGCCTTTAATCAAGTCAAAAAATCAGATCAGTTAAGGGGTAGATCCAGTGTACATATGATTCATGGCTCCGTATTACCTTGGATTGATTTTAATGGACTTTCCCACGCTCGTCATTATCGACGGGAAGATTCCTGTCCGAAAATTACCTTTGGAAAAATAACACAAGTACATCAAGAATATTTCATGCCACTTTCCATTCATGTTCATCATTGTTTGGTCGATGGCATCGATGTAGGAGCATTTATTAATCGATATCAAGAATTACTGGACGAAGTATGAGTCGATTAATCATAGATTGTGGAGCGAGTCATGCTCGATATGCTTGGATTGAGGCTGGACAAGTACGTTGGCACAAACAGACCTCTGGTTTTTCGCCGATCAGTCAAGCCATGGAAGCGCTTCCGCATCTAGATGTAGAAGAGCTTTTACCCCAGGAAATTTACTTTTATTGTACAGCTTTGGTAGGACCATTTGTGGGTCAAGCCCAAAAAATTTGGCAAAGTAGATACCCGAATGCACAAGTCTTTGTGGGAAGTGATTTAGAAGCAGCAGCCTTAGCCTGTTGCGGGAATAATGCTGGTTATATCCATATTCTTGGCACAGGCAGCGCCGTTAATTTTTGGGATGGCTCGAGGTTGCATCATCCTAAAATAAATTTAGGATATATCTGGGAGGATTATGCCAGTGGTTATGACATCGGAAAGAGCTTGGTGCAACGATGGATGGAGGATTCATTGGATGAGGAAGAACAAGAAGAAATGAAGCATATATTAGGACCAAAAAAATCTTTTATCAGTAAGCTTTACTCCAGCAACAACATAAAATCATATCTAGCAAGCCTTTCTCCACTCCTTGACAAACTCAAAACCGAAACTCAGAAAAATATTTTAAATGAACGACTAAGCGTGTATTTTACTAAAAATATTGATAATTTCGCCGATACAAATCCGCATCATTTTGTAGGAAGTTTGGCCGTTTTAATGCAAGATTTAATTCGATCAAAACTGAAGGAATCCGGTAAAAAAATCGGTAATATTCTGCCCAACACAATGGATGCTTTATGTAATTACTACATATAAAAAATCACAAATTCATGAGTACATTAAAGAAAATCGCTGTTTTTACCTCTGGAGGAGATGCACCTGGGATGAATGCTGCACTCCGTGCCGTTGTTCGAACCGCCAGTTTCCACAACCTCGATGTTTATGGAATCTATCGAGGCTATCAGGGCATGATCGAAGGTGAAATCAAGAAATTATCAAGGGGTGATGTTGCCAATATCATGCAACGAGGAGGCACCATGCTTAAAACAGCTAGAAGCATGGAATTTATGACCAAAGAGGGTCGAAAAAAAGCGCACGATCAACTACAAAAACATGGTATCGAAGCTTGCATAGCGATTGGAGGAAATGGAACATTTACGGGGGCACAAGTATTTAGTGAAGAATACGATATCCCATTTGTAGGTCTTCCTGGCACCATCGATAATGATATTTACGGAACTGATTTTACCATTGGCTTCGACACCGCTGTCAATACGGCTGTGGAGGCCGTGGATAGGATACGGGACACGGCCGATTCGCACAATCGGCTTTTCTTCGTCGAAGTCATGGGAAGGCATTCTGGATACATTGCCTTACACACCGGCATCGGTACAGGAGCAGGATCTATATTCCTGCCCGAAGAGGACAATAGTGTGGAACAGCTCATCAAACAATTACAGAAAAGTGCGAAAAGACGTAAATTATTCAATTTAGTCATTGTTGCTGAAGGGAATCAAAATGGTGGAGCCATGGAAATTGCTCAAAAAGTGACCGAAAAATATTCAGAATATGAGACAAAAGTCACGATCATCGGTCATTTACAGCGCGGTGGCTCTCCTACTGCCAACGATCGCCTTCTAGCAAGTAGATTAGGATATGAAGCAGTTGTGGCTCTTATGGATGGTAAACAAGATGTTGCCTTAGGTGTGGTACACGGAGAAACTGCTTTCACGCCGTTTCACGATGCCATTACTAAATCTAAACAACCAAAAGAATCTATGATTCGAATGGCAGAGATTTTGGCTTTGTAGTTGTGCAATTTAAGAAGGCTGAAAAAAATGTTCTCGAACTTCTTGCCGGGCCTCTTCCGAATACATTTCAATAAATTCGGTAATACAGTTGTACAAGCCATCGTCATCTCGAGCCGTCAGAGATAACATAATATTCTCTTCGAAACGAATGAGATATTTATTTTCAGAAGAAACCGTGTCGTACAACAAGGACATATTGTCATAATTATATGGGGTGCTCAACATTAAGATCGGTTGAGTGATGGAGGATGCATCGACCATTACTTCGTCCTTGGTTGTCTCTAAATACTTCAAGGTGTTATCTAGAATATAATGATTGATCATACTTGAATTATAGAGCACATCATCATAGTTTAAATACCGAATATGTTCTTCGGTGGTCGGGAAATAATGTTCTACGATGCCATAATGTATCCTTTTGTCCTGCTCCATCGCTTTAAGAGCGACATTCGCTGAATTCCCTTTGGCATAAATTCCAAAACTGTGATCTGGATGTTTTTCTACGAAACTATCTATGATTTTTGAAATATCATCAGCTTCTTTCAATCCCATCGTATAAAGAAATCCTTCACTTCTGCCATGTCCTCGAGAATCGAAAGAAATGAAATTAACATTTAACGTGATCATAGATTTGATGGACGGATATATAGATTTTGTATTACCTGAAATTTCGTGAAGGACGATGAGCGAATGATTCCCATATTCTTCTCCATATTCAATGTCAAAAGGAAAAATGAAGTCTCCTTTTAGTTCTAATGAATCTTCACTGACCACCATACATTTATCATAGCGCATACCATAATCGGCAGCGGTGGAGGTGCTGACTTTTCTTGAAAGCTTTAATATTACTCGAGGCGCCACATAGCTCAAGCCCAAGTAAAAGGTCAATCCAATGACTGATAAAATACCAATCAATTTATATAGCCAAGGTTTTCCAATCCATTTCATAGCATGAAATTACAATGACTTAATTTTAATTTCTTGTAATAAAATGTTAATGTAGAAAAAAGCTACCTTTGAAGCCTAAATAGTTGACCAATGAACATTGCCAAAACGAATTTTGTGACCGTCCATTATTACTTAAAAGAAGATAATGCGGAAGGTAAAATAGTCGAGCAAACCTACGATAAAGAACCATTGGCATTTGTCTATGGAGTCGGCATGATGATTCCGGGTTTTGAAATGGAAATTGAAGGTCTGGCTGCAGGAGAAAAAAAATCATTTTCAGTGGTTGCGGAAGAGGCATATGGCCTGTATAATGATGATAATGTGGTAGACTTGCCGATCGAAAATTTCGGTTCCGAAGAAGAGCGAGCAGAACATTTAGAAATCGGAAAAAGCATTCAACTACAAGATAATCATGGTCAAATCCATACGGGTGAAATCAAGGCAATTGGTACGGACAAGGTAACGATTGATTTCAATCATCCCTTAGCTGGAAATGATCTATTCTTTGAGGTTGAAATATTAACTGTACGTGAAACAAGTCCAGAAGAACTGCAAGAAATGGGCCTTGTTTTTGAATCTTAAGTCAACTTATTACCTTTGCGAAAATTTCTAGCTACAATGAAACATCTATTTATCGTTATCTGTATGGGCATGCTATTATTTACAGCTTGTAAATCAGACAAAAAACCGGCCGTTGTAAAAGCAACCTATCCAGAAATATGGACAGAAAAACAAGTTCCAGCATTTACGGACGGTATTATCTCCAATGATAAATTTGATAATTCAGAACGAAAAATCGAGCATACCGTTTGGTTAGAAACGGAAAAATCTTTCGAAGATATCTACAATTGGCACAAAACGGCCTTTGCACAAGAGGGATGGAAAAAAGTGAAAGATTCACGCAAAAATATTGGCGAAGACACAGAATCGATCTTGATGGTGCACACTAAAGGATCAGTAAAACACAATGTGATCGTCTTGAAACAAACCATCAACACCAATCAGGTGAAGACTATTTTATCTTACTTCAACTAATTCAGGCGATTTAGGCTATTCTTGACAATCTTTTGACGCTTTCGACACAACGATGTATCGATAAGCTTGGTTACCTTTGTGTAACTAGTACAAGGTCTTATGCGCGCCCTCCTATTTTGCCTACTCCTGAGTTTGGCATGTTCTTTTCAGACCACCGCACAACAAGCAGAAATTAGCGGTCAAATTATCGATGCTCTGAGTCGAGAACCTATACCAGATGCAGTCATCCTATTTGACGATCCTCAAATCAATGCCATTTCAGATGCCAATGGAAACTGGACCGTGCTGGTAGCACCTGGACTGTACAACATTAACATCAGCCATGTTTCTTATCGAGATAAAATCATTTACGAGCATAGAATTCATATTGCTCAAACCAATTACATGGACATTGAATTAATCCCTGATTCAAAAACCATGGAAGAGGTGACAATCGGTGCAGAATCTTTGATTCGTTCAGCTGTGAATGGGAATAATATAAAAACCCTTGAAATCGACGAAATCCAACGAATGCCTGGAGCGGTAATGGATGTTTCAAAAGTTATTAAAAACTTCCCAGGTGTCAGTCCACGTGTTTCTTTTGGTTATAACATTATTGTTCGAGGAGGAGGTTCTTTCGAAAACAAATATTTCTTGGATGGTATTGAGATTCCAGCGATTACGCATTTCGCCGTTCAAGGATTATCAGGAGGACCGAATGGCTTGATCAATACAGATTTGATCTCTAGAATGACCTTCAAATCTGGCAGTTTCCCCGTGAATCGTGGCAATGCGCTGAGTAGTGTCCTAGAATTGGATCAAAAACCAGGTCGACGAGATCGATTTGGAGGAAAAGTAACATTAGGAGCCGCAGAGTACGGTCTTCACATCGAAGGTCCAGCATCTAAATATTCCAGTTATATTCTAAGCGTGCGTAAATCGTATACCGAATATTTATTAAGGGCTTTTGATTTACCAGTACTTCCAGCGTTTACCGACTTTCAGTACAAACATCAATTCTGGCTTCCCAATAATGATCAGTTAACCTTGATCGGTATAGGAGCCTTTGATCAATATCGGCTTAATTTAGATGCCGAAACAACCGATGCCATATTATACAATACTGGATTCATTCCAGAAGGCGATCAAAACACCATGGTATTTGGTGCGAATTATAAGCACTTCACGAAAAAAGGAACCTACAACTTCATTGCTAGTCATACACGTTTTGGTAGTGTTGCCAACAAGTTTTATGATAATACGGGCCTAGAGGAAGACCGATCCTTGGACTACAATTCCACACAGAACGAAACCAAGTTTCAAGTAGAAAATAAATATTACTACGAAAAATCTAGCCTCAATTACGGAATCAGTTATGATTTTGTGGATTTTGATCTAGATCAGTATTCGATTTTTGCTTCGACCACGGGTGGCATTGATACCCTTGATTTTATCAGTGCGATCAACTACCAAAAATATGGCGTCTTTAGTTCCTTTCAACATCAATTTTCGAATCGATGGAATATATCCTTGGGCGCACGATTTGATGGTAACACCTTCGGTAGACGCATGAGAAATCCCTTTCAACAGTTCTCACCAAGGGTGTCCTTGCAATATATCGTCACACCAAAATTATCGGCAACCATCCAATCTGGAATTTATTATCAGACACCACCGAATGTGCTGTTGGCCTATAAAGAGAATGATGCGCTAGTCAATCAAGATTTGTTGGATTATATTCGATCCGCACAAGTTTCCTTTGGTATCGATTATAAAATAAATGCCTATCGAAGATTAAATGTAGACGCCTTCTATAAAGATTACAGTCAATATCCTTTTCTGTTGCGTGACTCTATTTCCTTCGCTAATGCCAGTGGCGAGTATGTCACCGTTGGAAATCAGCGTGCTAATTCATTTTCAACCGGACGAGCCTATGGAGTGGAATTCTTTTTTCAACAAAAGCTTAGCAACAAATGGTTCTCCAATGTTTCTTCCAGCTACATCGTCAGCGAATTCGAAGATAAAAATGGAAATTTAGTCCGTTCAGCTTGGGACAATCGCTTTTATCTTAATATGACGCTTGGGCGCTTGCTCAAGAAAAATTGGACCCTCGGAGCCAAATTTACCTATGCTGGATCAAACCCTTACACCCCTTATGATGAAGCACGCTCCAGTGATATAGCTACCTGGGATGCCAATCGACGAGGAGTATTTAATTTTGATCGACTCAATCAGGAGCAATTACCAGCATTTCATAGTTTAGACTTTCGGGTAGATAAAAAATGGTATAAAAATAAAATGACCATCATTGCCTTTATCGATATCCAGAATTTATATAGCAATAAATTCCAATTGATTCCATATCTTACAGCGAGATGATGAAGGAAATGCATTGATTGATCCGCTGGATGATAGTCGTTATGCACTTCAAACCATCAACAGTGATACCGGTCGTGTGTTACCAACGATTGGATTTTCCATCGAATTTTAATTAGTAAGCGCGCTCTTATATCTTGACCAATATTCCTTATTGATCTGCGAGTTATTTGGACATATTTACGGCTTTTGCAATATTTGTACGGAGCGAAAAATAGATTGAATGAAAATACTGATTACTGGAATGACTGGATTCGTTGGTGCTGCCATCACCAAACGTCTTTTTAATTCAAGACACGAACTCATCGGATTGGTTCGAAATAAAGAGGATCTTCCATTAGAAGTGTTGGACCACTGCAAAATAGTTGTTGCGGATATTAGTAAATCAGTACCCAATATTGATTGTGACCTGGTGATTCATACTGCCGCTACAGTAAGCGACAAAGTACTTTCGGTCATTATGAATCGAACCAATGTCGATGGCACCAGAAGAGTATTAGAAGCTACGGGTAATGCAAAAATCATCCAATTATCCTCCTGCGCTGTCTATAATCTCAATGAACAACGACACCACGAATCCGAAGAAATCATTCCGAAGTTATTGACACCATACGGTCGATCCAAGTATTTAGCAGAACAAATTATCAAGAACGAATTTTCCGATCGAGATGCCCTGATTCTTCGACCAAGAAATCTTTACGGAAAAGGGGATCGTAATACCCTAGCTCGGCTGTTTAAAATATACAAGGACGGCGTGATTAGAGTCCCCGGTGATCTGAATGTACAAGCCTCAATGTGTAATATCGAATTTCTAACGGCCTGTATAGAACAAATGATTCAAGAAGACTTTACCGGACAGCAATGCTACAATGTGGTGGATTATACCGATTACACACTACGCGATAACATCACCGCTTTAATGTCGAACATTCTTCAACGCCCCATTGAAGTTAAATCCTTAAATGAAAATTTTGTACGGATTGTAGCCGGACTTCGAACAGTACTGATTCCAGGAAATGTATTTACCCAGTATACCATCGATTACATCACCCGCGATCACTTAATCGCTTCTGATAAACTAAAACAAGATTATCCTCAATTAAAAAGCATCGCTTTTGATGAATATCTGCCTGAATACGTTCAATGGATCAATAATATTGGTGTGAGTAAATTGGTGCAACAAAGTGATTCAAGAGTGGTTTGGATGTAAGAAAAGTACTTCTTAGGGATACTCAGTAATAAACTTCCATTAAATTGAAATTTAATTAGCCATTGATTATTAATCATCGATCAATTTTTGAAAGGATTTACTTTAGAATTAGCCTTATTAAAAGACGTTTCATTAAAAAAGACATGCCGCCATGCAACATGTCTTTTTGTGAACAAAACGGATGATAGCACCAACTGTTCAGTATTTTAAAACACCCAGCTTTATGACTTTGCTGGTGCTTTTTTTCTTCTTGTCTTAAATAATTCTACAATTTCTTTCTCCGTCAAGAATTTCAAGTCTAAGAACGTCGTTTTCACATATTTCTTGATGTCTTGATAATCTCGACCACGCTTATCCGTGTATCGCTTGATCAATTTCTTGATATATTTTAAGGAGTATTCCTTCACCCCGATATTGAATTTCTGGTTATTGAAGATGCCAATATAAATAATGACCGTCTTCATAATCTCCATATAATCACTGTAATGATCTTCATCTAAGTTGATTAAGAAATTAGCAAAATAAGAGAAAATCACCTTCCGTACACACTCGTTTACATCCGATAAACCTTTATGATTTTCATAGAAATTGCGAACAGATTCAATCGCATCTTCATGAACATAGCCCTTGCTATGCACCTCATCCACGACCTCATAATATTTCGCTAAATCACCCTCACCTCGCTTATCAATAATCGCTGAAAAACGCTTATCTGCTTCAGCAACGTGAATTTCCGGAATGTCATATAAATCATCTAATACATCAAAATACAACTTCTCAAACTCATCTTGATGATCTTGAACAGACTCCAAAGAAGCTTTCAATATCTTCAAATCATCCGGCTGCAAATCAAAGGTCATACCGATGATCATCAACAATTCTAAAAACTGCTTTTCACCGTGTAGTGATGTATTCTCAAGAAAAGCCTTCAAGTGCGAAAGCAAACTCTTGTTGTCAAAGTCTCCATTGGTTCTATATAAAAGAAACGACTTTAATCGTGGAGCCAATATTTTCAAATTGATGGGATCACTTGGAAAATCAGCCGTCAAATAATTCAATGACTGATACTGGCGTTGAAATTTCGCATAGCTCACCTTTCTAACATCCAGATTTCTATATTTTTCAAGTTTCTTCGATTCTAAGAAATAACGAACCGACTTCAATGGAATATCATTGATCAGATTCGTACTCCAAATATCACTACTCAAAGAAAAACCAATCTGCAAGGTTTGACTTATTCGTTGCTTAATCACTTCAAAATTTGAAGATGAACAAATTCCTATTAGAATATCCTTGAAATGATCCTGTGGTCGGATGTATTTGAAACGTTCATTCAACTCACCTCTCAATACACAGTATCCCAAAATCCGAGGAAGATACATACCTTCATATTCGGGCTTCAACAATTCTTTTTCCATAGCAACCAACTGAAGAGGATTTGTACGTGCTACCTCCGCATGAATCTCACCGATCATCGGTTCGAACTTCTGTACGAGTGGTTTGAAATCTTCGTCTTCTTCCGTATCTAAATAAGTCGCTAATTCTTCAGAATTCTGAATTTGATCGGCAATCGCTTGCAATTGCTCCAAATATGATTTTTCTAATATTTCCATGTTCCTTTCTGATTTAATAAAAAGAAAACCTGATAATGCAATTAAGCATTATCAGGTTTAAAATTCCGTCTGCTGCAAATATAATAAATTCCAAAAAGAATCCTTACATCTGCGTATATAAACTCTTACATATTAACATTATTAACATATAAGATTTTTAAATCTACTCTTCTTCGCCACCAGCTTTGAACGCATCTTGCGTTTCTTGATCAGCTGCTTCAGCAACAGGAGCCGCTTTCGCTACACCGCTTACACGCTTACGCTCTGCTTCTTTCTTTGCCAAAGTTTCCGCAACTCTTGCTTCTACTTTTGCTGTTTTAGAATCTACCTTTTCTTGGTACATTTGGTCTGCTTGCTCTTGTGTCAAAGCTCCTTTCTTTACACCTCTTAGTAGGTGTAATCTGTAAAGTACCCCTTTGAATCGTAAAATTGCACGTGCTGTATCCGTAGGTTGCGCACCTTTCTGGATCCAGTCTACAGCTTTTTCGTTGTCAAGATCGATGGTTGCAGGAACCGTCATCGGGTTGTAAGAACCAATCTTTTCGATAAATTTTCCATCTCTTGGCGCTCTTGCATCTGCCACGACGATGTGATAAAATGGAGCTTTTCTTCGCCCTCTTCTAGCTAGCCTAATTTTTACTGCCATTTCGCTAAAGTTTATTTGGTTTAACCATACCTGAGTCATCCGAACAGCGGACATCAGGCTTTTAACGCCGCAAAGTTAGTATTATTTTTTGGATTATTGTACATACTTTCATCTTAATATTTATAAGGGTGTGCCCCACCCCTCGACTCAAGGCCACCCGCGGGTCGGGCTCTTCCAGGAGTTCGCAAGCTCCGTCCTATGGACATCCATCTGAGGATGGATTCCTTCCGATCCCTCACACAATTTGATCCGTCATCTTGTAAAAATGGATATTTAATCAGCTTTCCAATCTCATAAAGGATCAGCTCACAGCGATTGTAACTGCTCAAAAACGGCTTGTTTATAGCTTCTGCTGATTGGAAGTTGTGTAGAATTCAAGCTCAAATATTCTCGATTAAAACTGTGCACAAATTGCCGATTGACGACGAAGGATCGGTGTATTCGAATAAAATGATCGGGTAAAGCTTCTGTAAACTTTCCCAGCCGCGCCTTGGTCATATAGCTCTCAGAAGTCGTGTATATCTTAATATAATCTGACTGGCTTTCGATATATTCAATATCATCCAGCGCTATGCTATAATTTTTTCGATTAAATCGAATTTGAATGGTTGGCTTATCATTTTTTTTAATGGCTGATTCCAAGGCTCGAATGGTCTCATCCTTCTGAGACATGATTTGAAATACATAACTGAATGCTTTGATGATGATTAATAAATACATCACCATACTTAAGGTGGAAATGGAAATGGTAATAATATGTTCCGTTCCCATTTGAAAAATCGTGAATATATAAATCGCGATATAGATAATTAAAAAATGAATATAGATTGAGATAATCAGCGTATAAAGGCTGTATAAAACAAACCGACCGTACTGCTGTCGAACTAAATAATCAGGAATTAATATAGTATTTACATACCAGGATGTCCCGATAAACGCCGGCAGAAAAAAACTGACGAAATAAAACGACTGAATCAAAGAATTACCTGCCAGATTAAAAAAAACAATCAGAAATAAGGCAGAGATAATCCAAAACCAATGCGTTAAAAAAGAATCAATTATTCTTGTTTTCATAGTTCAAAAATATGGCATTTAAACCTATTTCACTTGGTTTGTCGACGAATAGCAGGCAACAGATGGTAGATTACATTGTCAGCAAAAAAGATCGATTCTAGATTTGTAGTGAACATTTTTTTTATCATTTTAGAACTTCGGTTCTAGCAAAAATTTAAGCGTATGTTTAATCTATTTCAACAAGGTGGTCCACTCTTCATGGGGATATTAACACTCCTTTTTATCACAATGATTGTATTCATTGTTCAAGCTTTCATGACCAGCCTTGATCCCGATAATGAGGATAAATACCGATCTATACTTTCTAGAATCAAATCCGTAGGAACATTGGCTCTTGTATTCGGAATACTCGGTCAACTAATAGGCCTGTTCTCCGCCATGCAATATATGGAATCTTCAGGAGGTGTTGCTGCTCCTATCTTAGCAGGTGGGTTTAAAGTGTCTATGATTACTACGATATATGGTCTGATCATTTACATCGTACATATCGTTGCCCTGCTACTGATTCGAATAAAAAATAATCAATAGCTAATACCCGATTTAGTCATTTTCTCGATTTTCCTAGGGGCAAGGACTACAAAGTTCTTGGCCCCATTCCTTTACGCAAGAGTAAATCATCGAATGGTTACGCCTCCTTTTCATGTGCCATCCATAAAATGCTACCCAGTCCTTTGATGTTCAATATCTTTGACTTGAACACCATATTGATTGGGAAGTTCCAAATTAGGTCTTCATTCAATAGTTTTTTCGGCCCTTCACAATGGGTAAAGCCAGTTTAACCATTCTGTCATAGAGTCAGAAAGTAATTCTTCTTCTCGTCAAGGCTAAATCTGCCGAAACAGCTCGTTTCATCTTTTATATGTTGTATCCAGTTATGTTTTCTAAGCCCTCATTATAAGCTTAAGATCTTTACAATCATAAATACCCATGTCCAAGCAAAGTTGAACATAGATAGAAAATATGTATACTCTTTAAAAAAAACGATACGATGAAGGTCGAGAACTAAAAGAAGCTCTTGACGATCATTATTACTCCTCCGATCATAGCTACATAAAACAAACGACCTGTCGCGACGACCATGACTATAGAACCAACAAGTAATAAGCTACCTATTAATAAGGAAGAATAATTAATGCCTCCTGTTTCTTCCAATTCTTGTTGACGTGCTTCGCTAGCCTTTCTAGGTAATGGAATATCTCTAGATTCAAATTCCTGCATCAATACCGACATCTGCGTCAGGGCATTAATATCCGTTCTAGCATTCGGTATTTTTAAAATGGCCTGATAGGCTTGTTTTAATTCAAAATCAGAAAGTGCCGCAAACTTTGCTTGAAGTTCTTCTTCATTTAATTGATTGGTAGTGTCCATTTTTCTTGGTTTAACGTAAAAAGTGTTTTATCGTTCACCAATATACACCATTCTGTATAGATAGAGAAGTGAATTGCTTCCTCTAAAAAAATTAGACAGGGTCCACACAAATAAATCCAGGCTTCACTCCTTTTCCAAGTACTAATTGACGTACTACAAATTGCTTTTCAGACAATTTCAATATGGATCCTTGAAAAACGGTAATTCGATCCTCTCCGTTTAAATAGATATCGACCCCGAGTTCCTTTTTTTGATTTTTACTTGCATTTTTTATTTTGCTAATACCACCCAAACTAATGGATTGACCATTCAATTCATCAACCGTCGTTTCATAAATCTTCTTAAAACAATCCGTTACTTCTTGAGACTTTCTATTCGTCGTTAGGGCAATAACAATCACTATAACAAGTACTATCAATAATAGGTATATAATATTCTGATTCATCTTTAATCTGTTGTATTCATTCGTTGAAATAATCTTCTAAATTGAGCCCAAGTCATTGTTACTTCAGCTCTTGAGCCATTGTTTCCAGCACTCATACCGTGTGGATTCCTTACTGTAATATTACTATTATCTGCAGATAGTACGGCATAAGAATGCGGCCCTACAATATTATTATTTTGTGCAAAAGTGCGATCCTCATCACTCAAGGAATCATGATTACTTTCCATTCGATCAACCACCACGGGTTTTCCTTCGCTAATGGCTGTAACAATCATATCTCTTACCTCTGTTTCACTGGAATCCCAAATGACACCATTAAAATTGGTCGTAGAGGCTTCCTGTCCAGTAATGGCTTCAATCGCATTGGAGGCTACTCCACCATTAATTTCCTCATATCCTCCATTAATCCCCGCATAGGCCTTTTCATATAGTTTCACCCATAACTCCGTATTTCCTGAAGAATCTGTATCTCCTCCACGGGCGTATACCTCGTTTTGAGAATACCCGCCAACATTCGTTTGATTTCCATCCGTACGTTGATAAAAGCTGGGTTGAATATTGAGGGTGGTTGCTTCTAATTTCGTTCCAAACCATCCATCACTTACCCGTCTGTGTAAGGTAACGGGATAACTTCCATCCGAGTTTTGTGGCCCAATTCCTCGCTCCAATATTTCCGGACTATTCACTGCAACTGCCATTAACGAAGATAGAAAAAAACAATCTCCTAAAGCACCTTGATTTACATCATTTGGCGATATAGCATGTGCATCTCCCGCTCCTTGATGTGCAACGGGACCTGTTTGATTAGAGCCATATTCGTGATTTCCCGCATGTCCAGAGCGAGCCGCCGGCGTTCGCTGGGCAACCGGTTTATTAACCGGAGTGTGTTTTAATTTAGCTTGCGCCACAGGAGCGGAAAGAGCAGCCTCTCCCATTCGATCCGCTTCGGCTTCCAATCCCGGATTTGAATTAACAGCGATTCCACCAATATTCTCGGTTGGTTTGACGCGATTCTGTTTTTGTTGAACGACATGGGCTGCTTCATGTGCCAAGTGTTGTTCTTGACCGCCACCCATATAAATATCTGAGCCTTGAGCAAAGGCAAGTGCATTGATTTTTTCAGGTTCAGGAGAATTATAGTGAACCTGCACATCGGAAAGATCTTCTCCAGACATGGATTCCAGTCCTTGTTTTAATTGAACCGGCAAGGCACTACCTGCACTATTCGAATATTGAGGAGGCTTTTCTGAGGCAGCATCGATCGATTTTCCACTAGGTTTCAACTGACTAACGTAGTCGGCATTACTACTGGTTTCTTGTTCACTCTGATTCGTGTTTTTTTTCATTATCGATTGGTTATTAAGGTTATACGACCGGGGGAAGTCATAACCTAAGTTAAACCAAATCAAAGATGATTTCAATGCACATTACTCGAAGCATATGCTTTCATTGAGTGAATGCACCTTTTTATTGATTGATGTTATTAAAAGCTGATTTTGAAGGATTTATAATTAACAGACCAAGATTTATTTCAAACGTTTTTCCAGCCTTTTTTTCGTGTTCTGATAATTTTTATCCTTAGGATTGAAGGGAATTGCCTTATTTACTTCTTCTAAAGCTTTCGAAAACTGATCTGTTTTTTCGAAACATATTGCTTTGTAATAATGAAACTGTCCTTGGAGTGCCCCACCACTTTGCTCATATTGGCCCAGACTTTGTAAACATAAATCATACTGTTTGGAAATCAAATAAACCGCCGCTTTGTTCATATATCCAGCTGATTTTTCAGGACTATATTTAATGAATTGATCGTACTGTTCAATGGCCTTATCATACTGTTTCGTCTTAAAATAATATGCTCCAAGATTCCCCAACACATCATAATTTTGCGGTTCTATTTCTAAGGATTTTTGATAATCGGACATGGCCAATTCCAATTTATTCTGATCCATAAATACATTGGCTCGATACTTATAGGCACGAGCTAATTCCGGCTCTTGTTCGATAGCCAAATTTAGGTCTACCAAGGCTTCGTCCAATCGTTTCACCTGACGCAGGGCATTTCCGCGTTTATTGAGAAAATCATAGGAATCCGCACCAAATTTCTTGGCTTTGTCCAATGATACGATGGCCTTTTTGTAGTCTTCCTGTTGGATATAATAATGCCCCAATGCTGTCAACCCAAAGCTGGAATTAGGAAATTTATCCAATACATTTTCCCATAATACTTGACCATTTTTCCAAGTTTTCGTTTGTTGATGACTCGTATAGGCTAACATTAAAAGCCAAATCATCAGGAGGACATAAATAGGCGTTTTATATGCTTTTAGTATGCCCTTATCCGAATACATAGCTTGTTGAAGTAGATATAAAAAAGCAATACTGAGCCCAATGTATGATAGATAGGTATAGCGCTCTGAAACAAGGGATGCGCCTACTTGAAAAAATTGTAGCGTTAATAAATGCGCCACGATAAAAAAACTACATCCAAAGATAAGTATACTAGCTTTTCGCTTGAAATAATAGATCCAAATCAGACCTGCCATGATAGGAATGGGTGCTTGCATCATGTAAACCGGTACATTTCCAGAATTGGGATATGGGTAAAAGGTGGCCAGATCATGCGGTACTACAAATTTCCAGAGATAATACATAAGTCCATACGAACCAAAATAGAGCCGTTCAACAATAGAATAACTTTCGGCCTCTCCGATTGCATCCGTCTGAATGGAAATAGTGATCAATCCAACTATAACAGCCAAGACGAAATACGGTATTTTCAACAGTAATCCCTTTAGCTCAAAGGATTTATCCATCATCCAGTCTATCAAAACCAACACGATCGGAAAGGTAACAGCTGTTGGCTTGGATAATAAGGATGCCACAAAACAAATCATTACACCCCATCCGTAGGCCTTTTGTTCTTGCCTCGATTTTAAATAGAAAATGAGTCCTAACAAATAAAACGCAGCGAACAAAACATCTTTGCGTTCGGAAATCCATGCAACGGATTCAACGTGCATCGGATGCCAGGCAAAACATGCTGCACCTAAAAGCGCCAATACGATATATTTCCTATTGAAGATTAATTGAAGAAAAATAAAAACCAAGCAGGTATTAATCAGATGTAGAATTAGATTGGTCCAATGGTAAGCAGCTGGATTCAATCCTGATATTTTATAATTCGCCGCTAAGCTAATCATCGTTAATGGATGATAATTGGATGCTATTCCGGGCGGATAATCTGGGTGCACTCCAGATAAAAAAGTCGTTTTGATCATATCTATATCAAACGACTGTATGGCGGTATTTTTTAAAACATAGTCCCCATCATCCCAATTGACAAATCCAGCATCTTTGACTGGTAAGTACACGAATAGTGTGAGAAGTAAAATGCCCAGAAGCAGATACCAACGTTTATCGTATACATCAAAAGATTTTTTATTGCTTGATGTAGTGGACGTTTTCTTAGAAGCTTGTTGGGATGATTTTTTCGCCTTGGATTTCGACATTCGTTTGAATTTAGCTTTGAGCTAAATTATTATTTAATCTTTGTATTACAATGCAAATCTTCATCTATCTAAAATTCCTCTTTGCTTCGAAAGTATTATCTTTGACAAGTAAGTATGAAAATTACAGCATTTTTCTTAGCTCTATTTATTTCTTTCTTG
>JAHDFB010000052.1:0-4651 GCA_020628475.1 Saprospiraceae bacterium
TCAATTCATTATAAAAACCGTATTAATGAAGAAACAGGAGAGATAACTCCTATCATTGGTATACCACCAGAATTTGAACTCAAAGAAGATGGATTCTATCATAGGGGAGAATCCCATCGAGTAAATGATAAAATAAAGCTGAATTTTCCAGGTAATACCTATGTCCTTATTGATAGTGGAGTCTTCTCTGCTGGGGCTTGGCTTGCAAGTTTTGTTAAAGAAAATAAAATAGCAACATTGATTGGTCGAGAAACAACCGGACATTGTGGAAGTACAACAGCCGGAATTGGAACGATGGTAAAACTAAAACATACTTTATTGGAAACAAATGTCTGTTTTATTACGAGCGAATATCCAATACAAAACCAAACCTTTGGAAGAGGGGTTTTACCTCATATTTATATTGATTATACAGAGGAAGAAGTAATAGAAAAAAAGGATATAATGCTAGAGAGGGCCTTATTATTAACTAAATCAAATTAGGATAACGTGCATAATGTTTAACAACAATTCTACACAGTATGTTTTAAATGGTTGATAATCAAAATTATTCGTTCATTTTTATCCGATTATCCTTTTAAGGTAATTCCGTATTTCAATTTTACTATAGTCAAATACTTGTTATACCATCTAATATTGATTCTGATATCAATAAGTGTTCAAAGATTGATTCTTTTACTTGTATTAGCTCCTATTGGCAAATTTAACATATAGTACAAAATGATATATGTTTTTGGCAAAATTGTCCAATTTATAGCTTGTTATGGGCTCTAAATTTGTGTCATATCAAATCATAAAACAAAATATCAAAACATGAAATATTTAATGATTGTACTCAGCTTATTAGGAACATTAACAGTTCATGCTCAACAGAACATAGAAAAGGCAAACCAACATTCCAGTATCATTATAAAAACCAATCCGATGTCTCTTTTAATGCGACATGCGAAAATTGGAGTGGATATTTCCCTTACTACACAAGAAGTGCTTGAATTTCAAGGAGGCATGGCCATTCGAGAAAATAGCAGCCCAGTACATATGCAGATCAAGTATAAGCGTTTTATGACCGATCCCAAGAGGATGTTTACAGGAATTTATCTGGCTCCGGGTATTGATGTTGGTTATATAGAAAATAATAAGGTGTATTCTACAGCTTTTGTAGATGGAGGTTTTCAATTATTATGGAAAGGCTTCAGTTTTGAGCTTTTCGGAGGACTAGGCTATTTGGTACACGGATCGACAGCTGGAGATGAACCTGCAGCCGGATGTATGGGATGTGGTTTACAATTTACACCAAATGCCTTTCATATTGAAGATCTAGCACTACGTCATGGAATTCGGATCGGAGTTACACTCTGATAAAATCAAGAAAACTTAGAAATCCGGCGATTCATCACATCGTTCTATCGAAAATTAGAACTATATAAACACCATAATCGTTAAAAATTGCATCTGCTACTAAAAAGCTATGTCAAATTTTGTCAAACTTTGGATATTCAGTCTTTGCCTGATGGCTTGTCATACGGAATCGGATTCGTATAGTGGTAATATGGGCAAATTGGAAGCTACAGAAGGCGCTCTACAAATAGAAGAAGCATTAGATACGAATGAAAACGCTTCTGATCAAGCGGAGTCAGGCGTGTCGTCCGAGCTTAAGATCATCAAGACGGGGAATATGTCTTTTGAAGTGGAAGCTTTAGAAAAATCAAAGGCTAGGGTAGACAGTCTATTGCATTTGTCAGGAGGTTATTATCAACATGAAAATTTTCATAGCTATTATAATAAAAACGCCTATGCATTAAAGCTGAGAATTCCAAACGAATCATATGATCCATTTATTCAACAACTAGAACAAGGTGTCGGTCGATTGGAATCCAAGCAGATAACCGCCTCTGACGTTTCGGAAGAATATGTTGATTTAACGGTCCGATTGAATAATAATATGGCCTATTTGGAGCAGTATAAACAGATACTTTCGAAAGCTAAAACAGTAGAGGAAATACTAGAAGTTCAAGAAAAAATAAGAAAAATAGAAGAGGAAATAGAGAGTAAAAAAGGGCGTTTACGCTATTTAGATCATCGAATCAAATACTCCACCTTACAATTAGAACTTTTTCAGAAAGTGGAACAGCTAAAATCAGAAGGTCCTTCCATCCGAAAGAAGTTTGTTAAAGCGTTCAAGAATGGTGCGGATGTATTTCTTAGTTTTTTGATTGGTCTTGTCCATCTTTGGCCATTTCTTATATTAATTGCTGTACTGATAGGAGCAAGAAAAGCAATTTGGAAACGGATGAAGGGCTAATTAAGTCTTATACCATTATAAACGATAAATGGTTTTACTTCAAATTTTCCAAGAAAGTATATAAATCGTCTTTGGGTTCTAAAGCCAATTTTTTTCTAAGCCTAGAACGACTCACATTAATACTACTTGGTAGAACATTGATCATTTTAGCGATTTCTTTCGTGGACAGTCCAGTTTTGATATAGGTGCAGAGTCGAAGATCATAAATAGTCAAATTGGGATAGAGTGTTTTCAGTTTATGGATAAATTGTTGATTGATGTCATCCATGTGAATCTGAAAGGTATCTTGATTTTCAGGTGGCTTATCTAGAATTCTTAAAATATCATTGATTGGAATTTGGAAAGATTGGTCTTCCTTTGATTTTTGGATTCTTTTATCCAAATTGCTAATCATTCGAGTTAAATCATGACTCCTCTTGGCCGTCCGTATCAGCTGAAATTTTATATTCCTGTTTGTTTGCAGTAGCGCTTCATGTTCAACTCGTAGAAGTTCGATTTCTTCTTTTAATTTATTGTTAGTTGCAGAATCTTTTTGTAAACGCTGAATATCTTGGTCTTTTTGCGTGAGCGTTTTTTTCTGTCGCATTAAAATCAACAAGATGATGGCTATTAAAACAACAACTAGAGCAAAGAGTAATGAAAACTCGACCGTCATTAATGACAATCCAAGGATAAATAAATGATTATATAGGGATTCTGAAATCAATCAATGCTATTTTAGGATACAAGGAGGAAAAATAAGTATCCATTAACCACTTCACGATTTGAAGTGGTTAATGGATACTCAAAATCATATTGATTTTGATCGCTTTTAGCAATGCTTATTGAACAGCGATCTTAATGATCTGTGTATTTCCCTCTGGTGTTGTAACATTTAAGAAATACATACCTTCTGGTAAATTTTCTAGATCAACAATCTTAGAATAAGCGGACCGCATAAATTGTCCTTGTAAAGAAAAGATGTCAACGCGTTCTACTTCCGTAGAGATCGTAATACGATTACCTTCCAATACTGGGTTCGGGTAGGCCGTAATAGCTGCTGTTTCTAATTCATTCGTTGAACTTACTACTTTCCAGAAATAAATATTATCCAAGTAAATATCAAATGGATCTGTGTTCGCCGTTCCATCCGCATTAAACTGTCCGTCGAATTTCATTTGGAAAACAGAATTCCAAGACATATCATCAAAAGCAGATTTTGGTAGATCAACACTATTCCATGCACCTGGTGTCAAAGGAACTTCTACAAGAACTTCACCTGCACCAACGCCACTATTATCAATCGGTGATACTTTGACCATTCTTTCAGTACCTTCTGCCACCCATATATCAACGTGTAAAAATTCCATGGATGAAGCGTCCTGTGCTTCAAACTCCGTACCTTGATAATTGAAAGTAGGATATGCTAGTGCAAAATTTCCTGTACCAGGATCAAACGTTGGATCTACTAACATATGACCCGATTGTCCCCAATTTGGATCATAATTGATGCCATTTACTGTAGTATAACTATCACTGAAAATAGAAATTACATTTTCCTGTAAAGGTGTTGGATCTGCTGGTGACGTACTTGGTGATTGATCCACCGCAATACTAAAGTTAAATGTATATGTTTCCATATTGGCACCATTTTCCGAAGTTACTTCCACACTAGCTGTTCCAGGAATACCGGCAGCTTGTGTAATGGCAGAAGTCGCATTTGGATCTGAAGTGGTTGCCAATGTAATCTGAGGAACCATTGTTGTTCCAGGATCTAGACTGATGTTGTAATCAAAGGTTCCACTTGCAAATCCATCTACAGTCGTACCATCGATCTGAACATCAGATAAAGTAGCATCTGTGCCAGCACTTCCATCGTTTTTATAGAAGAAAATATTATCCAAGTAAACGGAGTACGGTGTCGTATTTGCAGAACCATCAGCATTAAATTGACCGTCAAATTTTAATTGGATGACTGAATTCCAAGACATATCTCCAAAATCAGATTTTGGTAAATCTACGCTATTCCATGCACCAGGCGTCAAGGCAACTTCTACTAATACTTCACCAGCACCGACACCACTGTTATCGATTGGTGAGAACTTCAATTGTCTTTCAGTTCCAGCAGGTACCCAAACATCGATATGAACAAATTCCATTTCGGATAAGTCTTCTGCTTGTGCCAATTCGGTTCCTTGATAGTTGAAATTAGGATACGCCAAGGCAAAATTTCCAGTTCCCGGATCGAATTCAGTGTTAACCAACATATGACCAGACTGTCCCCAGTTAGGATCAAAATTGGTTCCTGCAGCATCTGTATAAACACCACTGAATACGGAAAATACATTTGCTTCCATTTGTGTTGGGTCA
>JAHDFB010000052.1:4751-15358 GCA_020628475.1 Saprospiraceae bacterium
TCAGCTGGAGCGTCAATTAAGAAATTCACACTATAGGTTTCCATATTCATACCATTACCCGACGTAACCTCCACGGTCGCAGTACCAGGAATTGCTGTAGCTTGCGTAATGGATGTTGTTGCGGTAGCATCTGAAGGGGTAGCCATTGTGATTTGAGGAACCATCGTCGTTCCAGCAGGAAGACCATAGCTGTAATCGAATGTACCAGCAGAGAATCCATCTAAAGAAGTCCCGTCTATTTGAATATCACTCAAAGTCGCATCCGTACCAGAAACAGTTGGGTTTTTCCAGAAATAAATATTATCTAAGTATACATCATATGGTGTCGTGTTTGCTGAACCGTCGCCGTTAAACTGTCCATCAAATTTCATTTGAAATACAGAACTCCAGCTCATTCCTCCGAAATCAGCCTTGGGTAAGTCAACACTGTTCCAAGCTCCCGGCGTCAATGCTACTTCCACAAGAAATTCTCCCGGTCCAGAACCACTATTATCAATCGGAGACACTTTCAACAATCTATCGGTTCCTGCAGGTACCCAGACGTCCACATGTAGAAACTCCATTTGAGAGGCATCTTGAGCTTCGAGTTCCGTTCCTTGATAATTGAAGGTAGGGTAAGCGAGCACTAAATCTCCAGTGCCAGGATCAAAAGCAGGATCAACCAACATATGTCCAGACTGTCCCCAGTTTGGATCGTAATTTAAGCCGCCTACATTGGTATATTTTTCACCAAATATGGAGATAACATCTTCGGCTTCTCGGTCGGGTGGTGTTGACGCATTGTCGGTAGGTTGTGCAAAGGCAACAAACGAACCGATGATCGTAAACAACAGTGTATAAATTAGTTTCATTGTTATACTATTTTAAGTTAAGGAATATTCTTTTTTAATAAAGTGTAATTTTTAATATTGATTGGTTAGTATATTCATGTTAGATTGAAGTGCTTCGACTACTTTTTTAGGACTGCGATCCGCTCTATATAGCCCCCAGTGCTTTTCTGGCTCTAGCGGCTCTGGAGAACCTTTCCAATTTTCATCAAAGGCTTCGAAAATAAAAGTCAAGATGTTTTCTTTTTGGGTCCAATTCATAAGAGCTTCGATATAGGTTTTCTGATTATCTTCATTAACATGTTCCGGATTAATTCCTCTGCCATTTGAATTCGTTGCCCATCCTGCTTCTGTTATGATGACTGGTTTGTCGGGGTATACCGACATCACTGCATCATAATTCTGTTTGGTATACTCTAGTGATTCGTGGATATTTTTGTATTCCCAAACAGGATAGGTATGGATGGATACAACATCTAAAACATCTCCCAAGGGTTTTAGTTTATGAATCCAAGGGATATAGTTATCACAGAATGTGACCAATTGACGAATCCTATTCTTCGTTTTATTTGCAAGTGCTACCACGCGTTCCACCGATACATAGTGATCGGTCCAATTTACACAAGCCTCATTTCCAATACTCACAGAAAATACGATATCTTCATACTTTTTGGCCCATGCACAAAGTGTTTCAATTTGTCGATCGTTATAGACTTTATTTATTTCGAGTTGCTCTTCAGGATAAACTCCGCCTCCCCAAGGGCATTCGAAATTGTTCATCTCCGCCTCAATGTATGCACCCAACATGACTTGAAAATCCATATTGTTTTCTCGAATTACCTCCAAAACACGCTTACTGTGAAGATTACAATCATATAATCTTAAGTATTTCCATTGTCCTTCTAAGAGAAGAAGATCTTCTTTGATTTGCTCGATAGACGGATGATCACCTCCTGGATATTGACCATCCCTGAAACCAGAGTAGCAAATGGCATTTCCGCTAGGTATATTTAAAGCTTTAAATGTATTCATCTCAAATTTTTAATAATTCATTTTTATCCCAAATGCCCCAATAGGCACCAACTTCACCTTCTGCTCCAACTTTCCAAGATTCGTCAAAAGATGAGAAATAGAATACATCAACATCTGCGTCTGCTGACCAGAGTTGTGTATTAATAAAATATTTTTTAGCGGCCTCCGCAGAGGGAACAGAACCTTTGAGTGTTTCACCCTGACTTGGCCAACCAGTTTCGGTAATAATAACTTGTTTACCATTGGCTGCTCCATATGCTTGGTAGTACATTTGTCGCATATAATCCAATGAATGTTCAATAGGGCAGCCTTCCCAAAAAGGATAGCAATTGCACAACACAACATCACTCAATTCTACCAATTCAGGATGATTGGTAAATTCATAATAAGCATCTACATACCCGATTGGAATATGTGGCAATTGTGATTTAACATGTTTAAGATGGTCTAATAGTTCCTCCAGCGATAAATCACCTCGATATAGAACTTCATTTCCTACGGCAGCGATGTCAACCAATCCTTGTTGCCCCAGCTTTATTAATCCTTCGATCTCTCTTGTATTGATCTCAAGATCATCGCCTAACCATCCTCCAACTAAGGTTTTGATACCAAATTCTTTAGCTACTTTCGGAATCAATTCATTTCCTTCTGTGCAGGAAAAGGAGCGAACCCATTTGGTATAGGGAGCAATAATTTCCATTCTTCTTCTGATCTGATCTTCAGATATGATATCACCCGGCTTTTGGCCTTCGGCATACAAACTGAAACAAAATCCATGTACACCATTTTGCAATACCTCCAGAAAAAGATCGTCAAGATTATGTAATTGATCGAAATCAACTTGTTTGTTATCCCCAAGTACAGCAAGAGCGCTATTCGACCAAATATTTTTTTCTCCTCTAAATGACATGATATATTTATTTATACTTAAATCTCGCCTCTTCGAGCGATTAATTCTTTTTTAATTTCCTTTGCCCTTTCCTCTGAAAGGCTGTATTTCCACATGACCCAGACGGCAAGTGCGGCAGTAAGAGATGGAATAAGGATATCAGCAACTCTTAATCGATTCATGGTCTCAAGAGTTTGTTCCGTCACACCTGGATCAAAACCAACAATTTTAAGAATCAATCCACCAAGTACTAGAGCAATAGCTTGACCGAGTTTTACCATCCACCAATAGATAGCGCCAAAAGTACCTTCTTTTCTTGGCATCCCATTTTCTAATTCGTCTAAATCACATACATCTGCGGTCATACTCATCATGAGTGTAAAGAGTCCTCCCATTCCAAAGGCAAATAGTGGTATTGGTAGAAATATCAACCAAGGTATATCACTTCCCGGATCGATACTAAACCAAGACATGCCTATATTATCTAAGATTGGATTCAATGTCTCAAAGATGGAACCCACCACTGAATTCATACTTTTTCCTAATCCAGTTTGATTGAATTGACTATTTAATTCTTTATCGAATCCCCACCATTTTAAACAATATCCTATGATCGATAAAACGGTTGAGATAATAAAAGCCTTTTTCTTACCCCATTTATTGGACATTCTGGTAATAATAGGTATGACGATGATCGCTGTGATCATAGCATTGATGGTGTTAAACCATGCTGGCC
This sequence comes from Saprospiraceae bacterium, assembly GCA_020628475.1. Classification (GTDB taxonomy): domain Bacteria; phylum Bacteroidota; class Bacteroidia; order Chitinophagales; family Saprospiraceae; genus JAHDFB01. The sequence continues at coordinate 8,236 of JAHDFB010000052.1, forward strand.
ATGTTCCTGCGGCTTCATAACTACCGTTATACATATAGAAGACAATGATAAAAACGCCGAAAGCCGCTACTAATTGAAATCCATTGAATACTAAGAAGGTAGCACCACAGAGCTTCATAAAAGGCTTATTTTTGGAAACCTGTTTGATACCTTGCCACAATTCTTTCATATTCGCAGATAGCGTTCTGAAATTGATTTTTTTCCGATTCGCCATGTTAGAAGCATCAATACCTTTACAAAATAGGGCTGGCAAGATTCCAAAAAGCACACACATGATACCTACAATAAGCGCCATCGTCCGTACACCTTCCGTTTGCGTATTGAACGTGTTGGAATCCGGGATGATTACATATAGCCAAGGAACAATCATCCAAGCAATTTGACCCATAATATTGGAAAAGGCCATCAATCGTGTTCTTTCATTATAATCGGATGTCATTTCATATCCTAAGCCAACTAATGGTGTTGCAAACATCGTATTACCAATAAGAAATAGTATTTGTAATACCATCACGTGCCAGATGATATACGTTTGAGAGGCATTATCATCCAATTGCCACATGAGGAAAAATAAGATGCCACTAATGATCGCACCGAAGAATATATAGGGACGTCTTCTACCGTAATTTGATTTGGTATTATCTGAAATGAAACCCATGATTGGGTCGGTAATGGCATCGAATATTCTTGGAAGGCCTCCCAGTAACCCAGCCCAAAGAGGGTCTACACCCCAAGCGGTCAAGAGAAAAAATTGAATAAAGACGCCGAGGGTTCCCGGTAATATATTCAATATAAAATGTCCAGCTCCAAAGGACATTTTCTGTAAAAAAGGTACTCGATCACGAGTGTTTATTGGTTGACTATTCATTGAAAGGAGGTTTTATTGTGGCTTAATAATCGAATCATCTGAGTTATATAATAGTATGGTTTGAATGGCCTGCGCCTTAATGGTGATTTCTTTTTGAAATGCACCTACTTGAATGTTCATGGAAATTGGTACTTCATTTTCATTCAAGACGGCTACCGCAATTTTCCCATCTGGATTGATCACTGCGGTAACATGTAGTTTTTCTTGATTGGTAGTTGTCTCAATTCTTTTTGCTCCTGGTCGCATAAATTTACTAAAATGTGCCAGTGCGTAGTACAGAGGCGTGATATAGACTTCGTCTTTTTCTGGATCCACGATGATTGGTGCCAAACACCAGTTTTTAAACCAGTTTGGTCCGCCTTGTTTATCCAGCACCATATTCCAATCAATCCATCCATCGACATGATTGTTGAAACAACCTATGATATCGCGGGCATATCGGTATACGGGAGCATATTTCGGATGTAAATGTTTATCTTCTTCAGGAGCCCAATCCCATCCCCAATCAGTGGCTTCTTTTTTCCAATACCAGGCATCGTCCTTCCATTGAGGAATTTCCGCATCGATGCATCCTTCCGTTTCTATTAGGTATTTATTCGGTGCTTTTTGATGAGCATATTGTAATACATCCGGAAAAACTTCATAGGTGCTGGCATACCAATGTATAGCTGTCCCATCGATATATCTAGACGTATTTTCGTCCTGATACATGACATCGACCCATTCCTTTAAATGATCTCGATTCTGATCATATCCAAGAAGAACAATATCAGCAAGTCCTTCTTTTTCCAGACTGGGACCGAGATAATCTTGAATGAAAGCCGTCATTTCTTCTGCTGTAAAATGCATGCTTTCCCAATTATTGCCATTGCCTAATGGCTCGTTTTCTACTGTTACTCCCCAAATATTGACACCTTCTTCGCGCATGGCTTTGATATACTTCGAGAAATAAAGCGCCCAAGTCGATCGATATTCCGGCTTCAAAGTTCCTCCGACCCAACTATTATTATCTTTCATGAAAGGAGGAGCTGTCCATGGAGAAGCAATAATTTTAAATCCTTCCTTGGAGGCCTTCATGGCATCTTGAATCATTGGAATAATGGCTTCCTTATCATGTGATATATCAAAGGAGGTTAGATCTTTATCTTGAGGATCAGTTACATAAGCATAGTTACTTAAAGAGAAATCACAAGAGTTAATATGTGTTCTAGTTAAGGAGTATTGAGCACCGGATTCTCCGAAATAGGCTTCTATAATCGATTGTCTATTCTTTTTACTGAGTTGATTTAAAAGAAAAGCGGAAGATTCGGTAAAAGAGCCTCCAATTCCAGTGATCGTCTGGAAGCTTTTAGTAGGATCAATAGTAATTTCTGCTTTTTGATCAACCATTTTGAAATTTTGAAGCAGTTGCATTTTATTTCCAGAAGCAGATGTTTCAAAGACTTCACACTGCCAATTAGAAGATGTATCAGAGCAACTAGATAGTAGACTTGCTGTCATTATATATGCGATTACTATGAAATTTTTATTTTTCATGATTATTCAGCCAGTTTTTGAGATGGGATCAAAACGGTTTTCATCAAAGTATCGATAAGACCCTGATGCGTTTTTGTGATAGCCTTACCACCCCTTCCTAGATTGTTAAATAATCCTTGATCTACTTCATCCCATAAAACGAATTTGGCTGCACCATCGATCGTGAAGAGGCCAAAATGGTTTTCAGACCCCTTCGGATTTTGAGCGTCTTTCCACTGCTCATCGAATGCTTCAAAAAAGAAACAACTAATTCCAGCCTCATCGGTCCATGCTCGTATGGCATCGTGATATAAGGCTTGTTTATATTCATCACATGCCCTGGATCCTTCATTTCCGTAATGGCCGTCCGAAGAACTGGCCCAACCTGTCTCCCCAATTTGTAAGGGCTTATTTACTCCAATAGATCGCATGTAGTTCGCCACAGATTGGAATTGATTTTGTGCATATTTTAGGGAGGCGTCCATGGCATTTGCTATAATTAGAGAATCGGAATGATTACTTGGCCCAGATGCAAGATCCCAAAAATCCGGATTGTAGTGCGTATCATGCATCGGATAGGTGTGGAGGGATATAAAATCAACGGCCTCCATTAATTGATTCAAGGCCGGAACGTGATAGATACTATCACCACCACCCCAAGAAGCAAAATTATCTGATGAGGTAATCCATAGAGATTTTGAAAGTTCACCAGTTTCCTTCAAATCTTGCAGATGTTGTACCCATTTCAAGATTACGTCTGGTTGGACATAATAACTCGTTGCCCATTTGACCATGGCTTCATTTCCTACAGCGATGATTTTAACAATATCTGGATAAGCTTTCGATAATTCAACCGCTCGAGCTATTTCCGCTTCATTCGCTTCACTCTCTTGATCGTGATCTGGTTCTTGTCCTGTCCAAGCGTATTTACAGTCGATCCAAGCACCAAGCATGACATACATTTCGAATCGAGCATCTTCCTCTTTCAGTTCCTTGATAGCTTGGAGCACATTGCCGGCATGCGCCAATTTAACATTATAGGTCCTTATGAGTTTGATGCCTAGAGCAGAAAGTAACAACATGTCTTCTTTTAATTCCTCTACACTCGGTTGATGATCACGACTGCTCATACGATATCCTCCATACGAAATGGCGCGGTACGCTGGATCACCCAGAATTTCTTGAGCTGTTTTTGAAGAACCGAGCGTGGCCACTGGCTTTTCATCCTTACATGACATCATAAGAAGAAAACTAATGGTGATAAGACTCACTGGATGACAGCGAAGACTTGTTAGAAGTGATTTTATATAATTCGCGGCATTCATGAAATTATTTCAAATAGGATTGGGTGATGTAAACATGAATTTTGGCAATGTCTCCTGTCCGATTAAAGATTTTTGTGCTTTCTTCAGCGGTCAATGAACGCCCTTCACGTTCTGTACTGTTTCCATTGGATTCATAAATACAGATTCGATCTTGTTCAGATATCTCGTAGAGTATTGGAACTTGACAGTAGGTGAATGCTAGCATATTTTTATGTAGCTGAATACTCTTTTCGTACCGCTGTAAATCGTAGTATTTAAATACCTTGGATTCTTTCAAAAATTCGGAAGCTCGAAGTAGGCAAGGATCAAAAGATAATTGTCCTGCACTAATTCTAATTCCAAGCTCTCCAAAACGGCTGAGAATATCTTCTTTCACTTGACCAGTCATGCCCGGTTGTTGCGCGCCTTTGTATGCCGGTGTATGTGAATATGGATCTGTAGGAAAGGCGCCATAGAGAGTAGGGGATTTATGGACGCCTATTCCTTCATAGATTTCGTAAAAATGTTCTAAAATTTGTCCAACAATTTCTGGACGTTCGTTATTTTTTATGGCTTGTTTACTACATTCATAGACGGCCAATAATAATTTTGAAACCATATGCCAATAGATAGAACCTAAGCCCTCATAACCATAGAAGGTACCAGATCGACCGGTAAACTGTTTATGATTAAAAACCGATTCGTAAATTTGGTGAAGAAGCTTTTCTTCTTTCGAATCAATGAAATCCTCATAAGGACCTCGTTTCTTAGAATCGATGGCCTTTTGAAGTTCAAATGCGTTTCTAAAAGCGCTATTAAAATGAAAGATACCGCTACGATCTTCTTCAATAATATCGGTATTTTGATCTTCGATTAATTGCTTCAAAAATTCGGATTGATGGACTAAATTTGCTGGAATCGTATTCCTGTCTAAAAATCCTTTAAGCTGGTTATTCGGATATAATAAATAACTATACTGATCTGCACGGAATAATGGACTCTTTTTCATGCCGTCAAGTACGGCGAGTACTTCTGTAGCAGTCAACACTTTAGCACTCAGTACTCCAACTTGACCTTCCAACATTTCTTGTAAATATGAAATGCTAAAACCATCATCTTGAATCGTTAGAAGATTGTAAGCATGATATAAATGATCATCCCTTCTATTGGCCTTGATGGTGTGGTCCAAGTGTGTTAAAGAGTTACGAATAAAATCTTTTAAAGAAGTACTACTCATGGAGACTTTCTTACCTTCAAAAGAATTTGTATAAATCGTATTTCTATAGCTCGAAGCGGCGGATCCAAGAGCATCGGTAATGTCTTTTCTAGATGCATCACTAACGGATGCTGTGGTCGGCACATTTTCTTGTAAGACCAGGGCTATTTTTTGGAAGTAATGGTCTAGCTCCGAAGAAATGGAGAAAGAATCAATATTGGAAGCTTCCAATACCTCTCCAAAGAAATGGAAGAAGCGTCTCATGTAGTATAAGGTCACCATCGAAATACCATTGCCAACTAGGGCATTATTGGCGTCATTCCATTCCGGACGTTGCGTATTCATCCAAATTCCGCCCTCTGGAATGAAATTCGACATTTTAGCCAATAAAACAGCCAACGTTTTCTCTATAAAATTAACCGTATGAATTCCGCCAGCTTGACTATTTAGAAGTGCGCCATCGGCTCCGATTTCTTTTTGACGTGCACGAATTTCATGATCCTCTGCTTCATCGAAGAGAATGGTGTCTTTTGGGTTTTTAACGATGTCGGTATAAGATTTGATCTTATAAGGCACTTGAGCATATGCAAAAATATCCTGATTGAAATATTCAGCCAATTTACCCGGTTGATGCGCTTCGATGAATTCAAGAAATTTCAGTAAATAAATCACTTGATGATCACCCCAATAGCCGATGTAAGACCAAGGATCATCTGGTTCGATGACTTCCCAATCAAAACCACTTTTGGTGATGCGATACGGATTGTAACCATCAAAGGTAGAAGCATTTAAGAATCTGAAGATCATGCCATCGATAAAAGCGGGGAAAGCATGTACCATAGCTTCCCAATTTTGAAAGATGTCTCTCCAATTTCCTTCATAGTCTAAAACAATGCTTCCATCATTTTCGTCTACCATATTAATTGAAAAGTGATTCCATGGCCGACTTGGATCGCCATGCCTACGACTGAATTTTAAGGGTAAATACTCGATGACCAATCGTTGAAACCGGGCATCGTTGGATTCTTTTAGCAGCGATTGCACAGCCTTTAAATTCGTCGTGTCATTCAACGTGTCCAGTAATGGTTTATGTGCTTGATAGACTTCTTTATTCGCATGTAAAAGATAGTTTAGAAAATCTTCTTTTCGAATATCATAGTTCGAATCAAATATGCCTCCTCGCATATTGTTGAACAGCACATTGGAAAAATGACGGGCATCTTTGAGTGAATCTGAAGTAAGTTGCGTACTATCGGCTGAAGCGTTCAGACTTTTTAAGTTTTCAGTTCCCTCTTGTATATCTTGTTCTATATCCAAATGGATATCCGTAGTATTTTCAATCTGGTGAATAAGGGCCGAGACCTTTGCATGATTTTTATTTACATCAGCCATGATCATCCAGCTTTTCTTGGATTGACCAGCTAGGCGCATGTGCTCTGAAATAAAATAGGCTCCTTTTTCTCCTTTGATATCCTTTTCTCCTCGTACTTCAGTACCATGTCGGAATGCCTCAAGTTGATTAGCCGATAAAAGAATGCTCGCATCCGGAAGGCCACATGACCATACCGTATTCGCTTTGAGAGCTTCGCTTGGTTCTGCCTTATCCACTATAATAGCACTCAGAGCATAAATGCCCAAACCACTTTTCTCATGTAGCTCTGATCGCTTGTAAGCATTGACAAGATTGCTTGCGCTATTTTGAAGGTCGCTAGGAACACTTGCAGGCATGATGTTCTGAATACCATCGATGATTTCGAATTCGACGAGCTCTTCAGAAATATTTTCGATGAAAGCTTTTCGCACAAAACCAAATCTTGCACTAGAATTCCATTCATATACAAATCGTAAGGCTACATCCTCATTGATCTCTTCAAAGCGAATTTTATTGCCAAATCGACTCTTGTAAAGATTCCGCCGAATACTAAAAGCCGCTTTACTTCGCAGCGAAAATGGTTCCCATATTTGATGTCTCCCATCTTGAAGGATCTTAACAATGGTTTTACTACCGGTGGTTTCAGCCGATTCGGTGATTTTATCATCTGTCGAATAAGGAAATAATGCAAATTCCTTGTTCTTTCTTCCTGCGGTGAGTCCACCGTTGCTTGATATAAACATCCAATGGTCCAAATCACTTACGATACTCATAAAGAATGGACTTAATTTCTCTACATGGGTGATTTTATAGAAAATCTCTTCATTGATATGAACAGGAGTTAATGC
>JAHDFB010000052.1:15458-19369 GCA_020628475.1 Saprospiraceae bacterium
TATTTAATTATGTGAATAAACGCGTACATAATCGACGTACATCGTTTGTGGAAAAACTGTGTTTGCGTTTGGATTACCAGAAAACGACCCGCCAACAGCTACATTCAATAGAATGTAAAATGGATTATCATTAAATACCCACGCACCCGTTACATCTTCTGGTGTGATCTGATTATATAATACATCATCGACGTAATAATTGATATAATCAGGTCCCCATTCAATACCATAAATATGGAATTCAGTATCTAAACGACTGTTTTCTACTTCATAACTTTTGGTGATGGCAGCGCCACCTGAATATCCAGGCCCGTGAACACTTCCATGTGTTATGGTCGGTTCATTTCCACGATTTTCCATAATATCAATTTCTCCTCTTTGTGGCCAAGAAATGGTTCCACCATCATCATCTCCTAACATCCAGAATGCCGGCCAAAGCCCTTGCCCCCAAGGAAGTTTAATACGAGCTTCGAATCGTCCATAGCTTTGATCAAAAAGACCCTTAGTTAAAAGACGACCTGAAGTATAACCACGTCCTTCGAATTGTTCCTGACGTGCAGTGATTTTGAGCATTCCATCTTCAACGACTACATTTTCAGTACGATCTGTATAATATTGAAGTTCATTATTCCCCCAACCTGGAATACCTTGGCTGGTACCGTCTCCAATATCATAGGTCCAATAAGAAGCATTTGGTGCTCCATCTGTATCAAAATTATCTTCCCAAGATAAATTGGTAAAGTTTACAACGGTTTGAGTAGTATCTTTTTCACAAGAAAAGATGGTCAATCCGAGAGCGATTAGAAGAAAGTAGTTGAATGTCTGTTGAATATTGATTGAATTATTTTTCACTAGATTTTTTATTTTAATTACTCAATTGGATATCGTCAATGTAATAAGTGCTTCCATCTCCAGGAAGATCAACCACGAACTCCATGAAGATCACGATCCTATTATACGAAGCAGAAAGGTCGGCCACCCCAGAAAAATCGAAGGTCAGCTCTTCCCACTCATTGGTTGTAGTCGTATTTACATCAACAAATACTTGTGCAGCTCCTCCATCATTTCTTTCGAGTGCGATACGTACTGGTATGTCTGCTTTTGGAGACCAAGTTTTAATCGAAAGCTTTTGAGTCTGAGAAAAATCAATAGGATTATCTAGGTCAAAGAAGGTTCCAGCAAAAAATTGAGAGCCATTCGTTTTTTCAGTTCGTAATACGGTAGATGAAGTATTAACACCACTCTGATCTGGATTAGTAACAATAGCAGAATTTGCACCTTCAAAACCAGAGAATACATAATTAGAAGTATTCGATAATTCAAAATCTAACGGAAGCTGTACCGTTTCAGGCGTGATGTTGCCACCATCTTCCCGATAGAAGTACAAATTATCCGCATAGAAATTGGCAGGCGGAGTACCAGGGCCATCACCCGATAGAACGATTTGTCCAAGGTTGGTTTTAGGATTTAAACTTGAAAGATCCATGTCAAGAGAAATCCATTGATCCGCTGTCGAACCTAATTGAAAATCTTCAAAAATGGAGGTGTCATCATCTCCTCCAAAAGAACCATCACCTCCGAAATCTACCATGGCAATTCGCAGGTCTGCATTGGAAGGAATGGTGCCGGGAACAAAAACATCCATGTGGAAATGAGTGGCCAGTTTTCCATTAATAGTAGGAACATTTTGATTAAACTCAATACCAACAAAATTGAAATTTTCGTAATTCAAAATATTGTCACCATTCACTGCGAAATCATTGGAAGTCGTCGTTTGAAATGGTAGATAGAATCCATTATAAAAATCCACGGGTGCATTGAAATATACGTCACTAAAAATAGAAATAACAGAATTGTCATCTCTAGTCGGAGCAGGCGCTGGAGTGAAGGCACCTTTGGAAACCACCGTTAAAGAACCTTGCGCATCCATGTCTCCTAATTTAGCCGTTATCGTCGCAGAACCAGGTCCACCAACAATGCTGACAAGACCAGCGGCATCCACAGTAGCTACAGAAGGATCAGAAGAGCTAAAGCTATAATATCCACCGGCTACATTAATGGTCATATCTTGTCCATCGGCCAAGTTAAACGTTTCCGTCAAACCAGTAATTCGAGTAGTGGCACCAACAAAACTTTCGATTACAGCATCCTCGCCATTATTCACCTTTGGACGAGCCTGTCCGATCGTTCCTAAATTTTCAAATCGAATCTCATCAAACCACAATGTATAACCTTGACTATTGGTATCTTCTGTACCATCGGCATACCAAAAGACACCACGTTCTTGGACCAAACGACTAGCATCTGGAATCGGAAGCGTAAATTTTGTCCAGTTGGTACCAATAGCTAAACCAGAGGCACTGATCTGGAAAGCATTATCCAAGAAATCTTGACCAAAACCGACTTCACTTAATACAACGCCCTGAGAAGCCTTGGCATAAAAGGTTAATGCATCATAACCCGTTAAATCTCTTCCAGATCCTTCGATTCTCAAAATGGCACCGGCATAATTTCCGGTAGGATCAGATGCATTTGGCACATCTACTCGATAAGAAGCATCACTTTCAAATCCTACCTTGTTGTCCACCGAAAACGCATCCAGTTTAGAATCAGCAAAGGGAAAGTAAAAGTCGGAACCTAATCCAACAAAATTATCAGTAAAAACTTCGGCTGTTGTATCAAACGTAGCAGGGAAAGCATCTTCGGAGATTTCTCGCTCACATCCAATAGCTATGAATAATAGCATCATAGCTAATATCCAATTTGATTTTATATATATATTCTTGTTCATTTCTTCCTTTTTATTATTTACCAATGTTTACGTGTAGATACGTTCGTACCTCCCATTCCGAACCATTCGGAAATCCGACAGGACTAATTGGCGGTTCTTCAAATTCTGCTGCAGCCAGCGGTGCATAACGAGGTGAAAATTCATTGAGTGACCTCCAAGTTCCTCGGATTCCTAATGAAGTACCAGGTAATGCAAACCAATCTGGGTTACCTAGATTTAAGGATAAATCCAGCATCAATTGCATCGGATAAGTCAAGTTGAAATCACGATGATAATCAAAAGGCCCCCAATCATTCATTTTTACATGTCCTTCTAGTTTTAAAGACTTATGGATCGTGCGTACATCGATTCCATATCGATTAATCAAACGATCGCTGTCACCATTAGCCTGGCCGTTACCATAGTAAACATTGGCTATAATACCCGTCTCATTGCTTAGTTTCGAGACGATTCTGGAATGTAATTCCCATAGATCTTGCTGAGGTGCAGAATTCGGGAACGCAAAGAAGGTACGATCAGCTAGGAAACCGATATGCGCGTCTTGTGCTGTATGATGTCTTCGATAAATAAAGCCTAGATTCATCGCGAAACGAGCATCTTCAGATTTATCATTATTCCACTCATACATCCAAGTGCCTGGTGTAGGATCATAGGACACTAATAATTCAAAGGCAGTGGTCTCACGATTTCCTCCTCGAACAGCAAATGGATCGCTGATCCAATTTCTTAATCTTCCTGGAGCCGCTATATCATTAGGCATTGGATCCACCATCGGTTTTTGCCACAAGAAATTTGGAGCGATTTGGAAATTACCTACATTATATGTAAATCCTGACAGTAGATTATTCATATTTCCACTTCCACTGTCTTTCAGTTTCCATCCAGTAAATGTCAAGGTTTGATCTACGCCTCCATTAGCGACTAATCCCATCGCTGAAGCCTGTCCATACCATTTCAATTTACCACCATCATAGGTCAATTTCACCTTTCCTCCCCAGTTATCTGTAGATTTAATACGATCAACGACAACTTCGCCTTCATCTGTGATATCTTGATAGGCAATACCATTCAATGGACTACCACCCCAAATACCTCCAAAGGTCAACTCGAGTCTTTTTCC
>JAHDFB010000052.1:19469-24044 GCA_020628475.1 Saprospiraceae bacterium
CCTTCTATCTCAACACCATTGATTTCACCATTGTAAATATCCAGATTCGGACCGTAATTGGCCTCCGGATATAAACCGAAGAAATCACCCTCATATCCCCAGTGGAAATGACCGGTTCGGTAGAAATACTTAAGATTAAAAGATTTAGCATTCCATTCGACCTCAGCATTGTATACCCGTAGTCGATTATTATCCGTAAGAATAACCTCGCCGTTTTCAGAATCTACAGACACAGGACGTGCAGTGTTTTCGTAAAAGATCTCATTAATCGGATTTTGAGCAACATTTCCGACGACATTGAAGGTCACATTAGTTCGTATATTTGAAGCTGGTCGACCTTCTATACCAACGAAAAAAGATTGCATATGATCAAAACCAGTCTGATTTGGAAAGGCGTTATCGTCAGGATCAGCCGTTTCGGGTGTAGTCAATAAAGTTCCTCCTGTATTGATGACCTCTAATTTTGCTTGAAGATTGCTTACACTTAATTTATCACTTCCTTGTCCCGCCAAGGCTGCTTTATCACCTCTTGCCTGTAACATCGCATTCGTCAGATTGATGTTATTAAAATAGTTCTGAACAGACGAAAGGGAAGTACCTCGTTGATAAGGATTCAAACTGTGCGCCTCTTGTAAAGCATAATAAGCGGCTCTCGGATATAGGGTATATAATCCCAACTCATTGGTAGGGCCTTTGGCACAAATTCCAAACCACTCTTCATTCATATTATTCGCTCCAGGAAATGCTTCATCAATTTTATAACCTCCGGCATTCCAAGTAGATTCAGTTTGATGTGTATCTGCATCTTTACGGTCATCAAATCCAGCTTTCCACCAGCCATCAGAAAATTGAAAGGTAAATCCTCCAATAGAGTTATTAGCTTTTCCTAGACCAGCTGCATTTTCGTAAATATCCTTCCAGTTTTTGACTAAGTAGTATGCCTGCATTTTCTGGTCCTCTTGATTCTTGATCGCATTATATGCATCGGAACCAAATTCTGTAAACATGATCGGCTTATCCAACTGGTCCTGTACGACTTGGAAAAGATCTCCAAAAGATTCTCCTCGGTAAGCATTCGTACCGTAGATATCCACGTCTTTACATTCTTCTGCAATGATTTCAATGAATAGTCGATCTCCATTACAAATGGCAACGGGGTGCGAACTGTCCATCGATTTCATCATGACAGCAGCTTCGTTCATTAAACGATACATCGGGCGTCCTCGAGCTTCTCCAATGGCATTAATGCGCTCTTCTCCGTCTGGAAAATCCTCCGTTTCCGCACCTTGCCAAAAAAGCCCATAGTTATTTTCATTTCCTAAAAGATAAAGCAGGAGTCCTCTCGTATTTTTATACTCTTCTACGAGCGCTCTGGCCTCAGACATCAATAAATCCATGGTTTTTGGATCATCATACTCTGTCACGGGAGTCCAGACACCTTCTATGGTCAAACCATATCGACCGAAGGTATGATTAAGCATGGTGTAGATACCGTAATTATCATAAATGTAGGTGATCCATTTTGGTTGGATACCCGTATAGGCACGAATAGTGTTGACACCCATATTCTGTAATAAAGCCATTTCGTCATCCAAGGCAGCTTTAATAATATGATCAGGCTTTTTCCAAAATTCAACATTCACTACATCGGTACCGATGGGAACATAGTCCCAATTCATCCCATTAATCATAAATGGCTCGTTATTAACCATTAATTTATGGCCATCGGAATCCTTGATAACCTGTATCTGTTGATTTTGGGCAAAGCTGATAGATGGTAGTGAAAATAGAAAAGTTAGTAGTAGAATTTTAAATGCAAATAAAATTTTAAATTGACCCATTGTGTCACGCTTTAATTTTGACTAAAAGTTGATATGCAAAACATCATCCTAAAACTACAAATAAAAAGCCTTGAAGCTTCGGGCAAACTACCTATACATACGATATACAATAGTTGTTTATTGCGTTGTATATATGGTTAGTGTATTGATTTTCAGTGGTTTGAGTAACATTCAACGCCTATCAAGAAAGAGCTGTTGTATATCGAGAATATATATGCTTTCTCAATGATTCAGAGGAGAATTGTGCTGGTCCTTGAGAGAATTTGTAACGAGTCGATGCAACACCTAAAAATGCCTCATTTAAACCTCAATTGAAACAAAGTATTATTTGGAAAATTGCTTTGTTTTAGTAGAAAGATTTGGGCGTCCGAGCGTTACGTCCATGGCGCGCTGTTCGCTTGGCCTCGTTCCTCGGCTCGACTTCGTCGACCATTCCCATCACTGACGCATAAAGATCTTACTTTATCCTCTGTATCCATGTTTTACAATTTGAGAATAATAGGCTAATTTAGCCATTCCAAAAATTATTAATCATTAGGCTATGAAAAACATACTTTGGCTATTCCTGATATACCCATTTTTGGCATTCGGTCAAGATTTCAATACACAGGAGTATATGGATCCAGAAAACGGAGAAACACTCCAAATTTTCAGTGTGGATCATCAACAAATGGATGTACTAAAATTATACCAAAAGGAACTTCGACGCTGTAATTATAGCTTTGAAAAAGAGGATAGCGATTGTCGAGCGGTCAAGGGATTTGAGTCGCTTTGGAAAGACAAATTCATTCCAATATGTATAAAAGCTAATGCTGACGGAATCTATTATATATTTTTTTCTAGAAAGTTGAAACAGGAAAAAGAAATATATAAAGCAGTATATGATCTTGAAACGAACGAAGTGCAAGAATTACAATGGATAGAAACTATTCGTGGCTATACCCATTTAAATCTAGCGGATTGCAATACCAGATTTTTTTCATCCAATAATGATAAATACTACGCATTAGTTGAAATAGCAACGAAAGTCCCAGGCGTTTTACAAAAAGGAGAGACCTTTATGTCGGTTCTTTTTTTTGATGAACAATTTAATTTGATTTCTTCTCAAACCAGTCATTTTGATATGGCACCTTTTATGGTTGGAATTCCAATTAAGAAAAAACCATTTGCTCAACCATACTATACGAGAGCTATACCTTACCTCAGTAATGACGGAACCTTCTTTTATCTACATAAAACTTTAGGTGAATATATTTTGCTTTCTGCTGCTTCGGATGAGGAACATGCTACGTATACTAAATATGATGCAGATATGTTCAATACCATGAAACCGTTTGTCAATAGAATGGCCGCCGAAGGTATTGAGTTTTGGCATGTTGATACCAATATTGATGAGGGATTCCAATTGGTGGTTCAACAAAGTAATGGAGGTCAAAATATTAAAAGAAGTATTATTCCTATACGAATGTCATCCATGAATGCCTCCGAATGGAAATATCCGGACAACTATTATAGCATTAATGTAGTAACAGAAACAAAATCGGGACGAACCATTATCAATATCAGTGGCCTTGATAACAGTCCCAGATTGACTTCTAGTGAAACATACAGAGTAAATGGTATGTATCTATTTGAATTAATCAATAACAAGCTGGATCTTATTCATTTCCATCCTTATAAAACGAAGATTTCAATTCCTGGCGGAACTGTTATGGGGGGCTTTCCCTTGGCATGGAATATAGAAAGTAATAATAAAGTGTTATGTTTTTATCTACAAGCCAAGTCAAAAGACTATATCTACAAGAATAAATATTCAAAAGTGAAGGCCATTGAATTTGACCTGTTAACAGAAGATATTCAAACATTTCAAATGGATGTCTTAACCAAAAATTACGGGGATTACGGATTTTTCCCCAATATATATTCCACAAAAGAAAGAGAATTGTCGATCATTGAATTGGAAGCCATGACTTGGGGAAATAATAAGTATATTTTGCTATTTCCAATAAATATAGAAAAGGTATTTCGGATGTAATGAATAAGCGTTTATGAATAGTTAAACATTCTTTTTTATTCCTTCTGAATCAATTATAATATTCTTCAGAACATGATAAATATAGAAAATCTCTAATATGCCAAGTAGACGCTAGTTATGCTCATTTTTCCGAAGGATACTCCATTTTAAGTGACATTGCTTTAATAAATTAATATATTCGTCATACCTATTCATGAAAGCTACCCATACCGAATTCCTATCCTTAGTTCATTTACGAGTTTAATATACTGCGTCCTTAAGTTGCTTTAACCGAGCTGCTATGCCCCCGTAAGTGCCTGTATATTGTTATTAGATATTAAATAAAAAACTGTTATTATGAATTGCAAACAATTACGGGAGAAGTATGTCAAAATACTTCTATTGGCAGGAACATTCCTATTTTTTCAATGTCAAGAAGATCCAGAAAATCGATTCGAAACCATGTATGATTGGGCTAAATATTATGTCGATCAGCACGAAATAGTGGATGATTATTTGGCCTCCGATTTCTGCGAAATCGCCATGGCTGGAGTATTCAATAATCCTATTTCAAATCATACTGAAGCACTAGACTCAGTGTTGTACTTTTCTGATATTTATACAAATTCCTATACCGTATCCGATTTAGAACAATTAGGAGAAGAGTTAAGAGAACACGTCGAATCTTATTACATGCAGAATGATATTTTGGGAATTGAT
>JAHDFB010000005.1 GCA_020628475.1 Saprospiraceae bacterium
TAGAGCAACGCCCTTTTAAGGCGTGGGCCCTGGGTTCGAGCCCCAGAGCGATCACCGAAGCTCAGTTCCTCTGGAATTGGGCTTTTTTTTGTACTAAAAGTCTCTAATTCCATTTGAAAAGTGGGTTGAAAAAGGATCCGTCTGAAAAGTTGGGGGGTGGCTATGCATATATTTAACTAATCGGTTAAGAAAGAACTCCTGATTTAACGCATCTCTAAATTGCCTTCTTAATGCTTTTTATTACGTCATTGTATTGGGCAATTTCTATTAAAATAAACAGATTTACACGATTACCTTCGGATGATAAATGACTTTCAATAGTTCATATCAATTCAAAATCATTATACTGCCTCCATCTTTGATAAGTACTAACTCGCCACCTATTTCAACTTCAAGTTCAAAATAAAATGCATAAACGGCTTGATTAACGTAATTTCCCTTGAACTTTCCATCCCACTCAAAATTCGGATTCTCACTATGATATATTTGTTCTCCCCAACGATTATAAATTTGAATATCAAATTTTGATATTTCCCAATTTTTAGGAAATGAGAGAAGAAAATGATCATTTACGCCATCGTTATTCGGACTAAAAGTATTTGGGAGGAAAATCATCTCTCTTAGACAATTCTTTAGCTCCAATTCAAAATTAAAGAGCGTATCAATACATGAATTACTAAATTCAATAAAATATAGTCCAGCTTCTTCAATAGAGCGTACCAAATCAGTACTACCATCATTCCAAATAATATTATTCGCCAGAACACTTGTTAAGTCAACAAGCAAAGGCACACCGTTACAAAGTACATAATGATCTTCCAAAGGTATTTTTATATCTTCCGAAGGTAATACTACGATTTCAACATCATCACGTACTGTTCCACAAACATTGCTAATTTCTAAAGAATAAATTCCCGACTCCATAACTACATAGTCATTGTCAGTCGTCTCATCTTGCCATAAATATTGAAAGGACTCTCCTTGATTTTCCGATAAAATGATGGACTGTCCCGAACAAATCGTATCATCTGGACCTAAATCAAAATCTTCTGGTGATGTATAAAAATTGATTTCTATACTATCGGAGAATTCAAAACACGAATTACTCACTCTTAACCAATATTCATCCGATTCTGTCACTTGAATAAAGGGTTCTGTCGCCATCGTGTTCCATTCCAAGTCAACATCATCCTGAGTTATATTACTTTCTAACAGGTAGCTTTGCTCATCACAGATAGTCACATCCTCTCCCAATGTAAAAGTTTCTATTTCAGGTATCACCGTTAATTGTATACTATCTCTATGCTTTCCGCAAGAATTGCTTAATTCTAACCAGATTATTTCTGATTCCGAATAGCTGGTCATTCCATCCTCATCGCCATTACTCCATATAACATTTGTCTGTTCATCAATGATTAAATTATATTCCAAGATTTCGCCCGAACAGATCGACACATCATCCCCCAGGTTAACAACTGGAGCGGCTTCGGCTAATGCTATATTTACACTATCTATGGATTCTCCGCATGAACTTATTAATGTTGCTATATATATTCCTGCTTCTTTTGCATATATACTGGCTCCTTCTTCTCCTGTATTCCATTCTATATCTCCCATTACTCCACCTACATCTAGTAATATGGAATCACCAGGGCAAATAATTTGATCTAAACCTAAATTGATCTGAGGTAATTCCGTAGAAAATACCGCTTCTAAAGTATCCGAATCTGATCCACAGACATTACTTCCTGTAACAATATAAGTTCCTTCGTTGTAAATAAATATCGTGTTTTCAATAGAATTAGTATTCCAAATTATATCATTGAACCCTTCTCCTTCCACAGTGATTAAGATGGTATCTCCTTCACAAAAACTTATATCTGGCCCAATATTAACAGTAGGTGCTTCTCCCAAATCCAATACAGTTATTGTGTCGGATACCATATTACAAACTCCCGATATTTGTAACCAATATACTCCAACTTCATCCACTTCGATGATTTGTTCTTCAGAACCAGTGTTCCACAAGTAATCCCCCATGGTTCCAATATGTTCAAGGACAGCACTTTCACCGGAGCAAATGCCGATATCCTGCCCTAAATTAATATTGGATAATTCATCATTAAATACTAGTTCAAATGTATCCTTTTCAATATAACAAGACGTCATTAGGCTTAACCAATAAGTCCCTTCTTCATAAATTGAAATCGAAGATTCCATTTCATTTGTACTCCACTCGATTGAAGTGGCATTCGTTGCAATTTCTAACTCCAGGGTATCACCAGCACATATTTCATATATGTCTAATAAATCTGGTTTAAAAATTTCCTCCTCTAATATTATAACGATAGAATCCTTAACAAGGCCGCAATTATTTTCCGCAGCAACTACATAAATCCCAGCTGAAAACACTTCTATTTCTGATGATTCGCTACCCGTATTCCAAATAAAATCAACACCTGCGATATTTTGAGATGCTGAAATTAATAGCGTATCTCCGAGGCATATCGTCAAACTATCCGGCATCGAAATCTGAGGCGCCATTCCATCAATTTTCAATTCAATAGTATCCGATAAAATCGAGCAGAATCCCGCAGTATTTCCAATTATCATGCCCTCATCTTTAACCCATATTTGATCCGCATATGTACCATTATTCCAGCTAATATCTCCACCAGTTGGGGAAACAATCAATATGGAATCACCAGGACAAATAGATAAATCATCTCCGAGATCAAATTCGGGTTCTACGGCTTCATGTATTTCAAATTCAAATACTTGGGTTCGACAATAGTTTGATACCGTCACAGAATAAATACCCGGTCCATTTACTAGATTAAAGGAATTTGTTGTTCCATCATCCCATTCAAAATAGGCATTATTAAATCCCAGATTAATAATCTTTTCTTCCCAAGTACAAGCTATTGTATCTATAAAATCAACTATTTCAGGAAAATCAGTTGAAATACTGACTTCAAAGTCCAGATTCTGTGAGAAACAATCATTGAATATTTGCAATTGATATACTCCTTCATTTGCTAATTCCATGATTGGTGAGTCTGAACCATCCGACCATAAAAATTGATTCATTTCATCATCAAATACGGATAAATCAAGTGTGTACGGTATGTCGGTTTCACATAGCATGAAATCTTCAATTTCTGGAACAGAAATCTTTTTAATTTCTTCTACTTCAAATTCTTCTTGTACCTCTCCACATTGATAAGTTAATGTTACGCCGTAATATCCCTCTTGATTAAGGGTATATTCAGCACCAGTACTACCATCATCCCATAAGAAAGCTCCTAATTCTTCATCTAATAGAATCGTTTGATCTTGATCTTCACAAATAGTGATATCTTCAATCTCCAATACAGGTTCTTCTATTTCTGTAATTTGAATAGTATCCACACCATACTCACAATCAATATTCACACGTAAATAATATTCCCCAAAATCATTTACCTCGATACTGTTACCCTGTCCTCCAGTACTCCAAACATTACAAGCGTCAGGATAATTCGAACTTAAAGTCAACGGAAAATCCGATGAGCAAACTTTAAGGTCTTCGCCTAAATCAACGTCTATATCTTCTGATATAGTAGATAAGTCAATCACACCAACAAAATCGATATAATAGTATACAAAATCCTGAACGGGACCATCTGGCGGCATAAAGAAGGAGGTATTGTCATCATTTTCAAAATTCCCGATGGTAACATGCGTTTCTCCACCAGGAGATACGTATTCTGTAGTCAAGGTATTCCATATTGTTTTACTTTCTATTACTGTTGTTTTAGCCATTTGTGAGGGTTGATCCAAATAACTAGAAGGAATTCCATCTGAGAGCAACATTCCCAAACCATCGGAATCTCCTTTGAAATCTGCAGAGCTATAAACAATAGTAAGTTGATAACAAGCACCTTTTATAGTTGGACTTGTCAATTCAGCTTGAATATATTCCCTGTAATTATCCAGCCCTTTATAATAAGTAATTAATCCGGAATAGGCTTCTCCCGTATTTGATTCTTGAAATCCCACAAAATTACTTGGCACACTTACTGCAGTTGCGCCACATTCGTGTAGATAATCCGTTGTACCTCCAGTCGGCACAGTCCAATTTAAAGGAGTATAATCAGCTAGACCTACGGGACAAGAATTATATTCCTCAAATCCAGGGTTTAAAAGAAGATTTTGTCCTACTAGTAATTGACACATAAGCAACAAGCTAAACGAACAAATCGCTTTAGCTTTTCTCTGATTGAAATAAGTTAGCATCCTATTGTTTTCAAATTAAATTTGGCAATTTCACTTATGTTAAATATAAATATAAAATTGTCGTCTTTGAAACATATTAAGTAAATCTTTACGTGTGGTCATATATTTCCTTAAAAATCAACTAATAAGTATTGGTGCATAGTTCGTGTCTTTGTTTTTATTAGAAAAAAGCAGACCAATTTTAATTCTGATATTCACCGTTTAAAGATTTTTTTCAACTTATCCCGATTAGCTGGACAAAATCAGGAAAGGCTTCTTAAATTGCGAATAGATTGATCATAAAAGGGTAAAGTGAAGTAGGCTATGATCAGGTTAGATGAAGAAAAATTGCCAAAATGATTGGGGTAGTTAATTAGCTTATATTCATAAGATTTACGTTCAAAGCGTCCTAATTCTTTATTGAGCCAAGTAATCACGCTCTTCTGTGGT
This sequence comes from Saprospiraceae bacterium, assembly GCA_020628475.1. GTDB lineage: Bacteria > Bacteroidota > Bacteroidia > Chitinophagales > Saprospiraceae > JAHDFB01. Next base: position 4,708 of record JAHDFB010000005.1, read on the forward strand.
GATGAACTTTTGTTTCAGCGAATTTTCTTTGTAATTCACTGAGCCTTTTCTTATTTGTATTGTTGGGGACATGCAAAAGGGGAGAATGGCTTACTGATGTGCGTAGGCTGAGTGGTACTGATTGGGAGTTGGGTATGGTGTGGATTGGAGGATTGTTAGCTGGAGTTTTGGGTTTGTTTTGTGTTTTGGGTATGTTTTTTTTGATTAAAATGTATGCTTTTTGTTCTTTTTATCAATTTTGGTAGGACAATGTTTGTAAAGTCCCGCAAAGTCTGGGTTTTTCTTAAAGATTTAGTTTGCATTTTCAATTCCTTACTACATAGAAAAATGGATCCTTTACTGATTTCGTGCTGAATCGTATAGTGCTTTTTCTTCCCTCTATATTTTTTCTTTCTTTGATACATACACACCAACTGCTCACGCATATTTTCTAAATGAAGCTTCGCTTCTGATAAATTTTCAAAATAGTATTTGTTGAAATTACTATGTACAAGTACACCTGTTCGTCCGCGTCGATAATTGATCGTACGAACATATGAAGAAAGGCAAAGTCTGATACGTTCGGATATGATGCGACTACTGTCTAATTCTTGATTGTTACGCTCGATGGAAACGTATTGAAAGGCTTTTTGGATGTTTGCTTCGGATTTAAGCCGAACGGCCAACTGGATTCCATGTCGAGTGATGAGGTAATCATGTATTTTGAGGAAACCTGCGGTATATTTTTGAAGTAGGTTGAGCAGTAATTTGGCTTCGGAAAGATGTTCTATGTAGTTGCTATTTGCGGCAACGTTGCTTTCTAATATGTAAAATCCTTTTGGGTAAATCTTTTTAGTCTTGATCATACTGTACTTTCTTATTAGTGTAATCAAGGGTGGATTTCGTTCCGTTTTTTTGCTGTTTTTTTTAAGAAAAATCTGAAAGCCCCGAAATTATAGACAATTCGAGATGAGGAAAAGGATGCGGATAATCGAAAGATGGGTGTGTAAGTATTGAATTCTTGACAGAAATAGGGGGCTGATTCTATAAAAAGCGGTAGCGCTGCGCAGGTATTTCGCTGCAGGTGAAAGCCCGAAGGGCCAAGCGAATAGCGCGTACCGAAGCATAGCGACCGAAGGGACCGCCCAAATAAAAAGAACGAGCTTCCAAATGGAAACTCGTCCTAGAGTTGAGGCCGTTACTCTTTTTGAACGACAATTTTTCTTCTTTCTACGATAGAACCGTCGGATTCAATCAGGATAAAATGTATTCCGTTGGAAAGATTGTTGACGGAAATAGCAATGGATTCTTCCTGTGCACTAAAGGAAGAGCTATATCGTTGAATCCCATTTTGATCTACAATGTATAGTTTAAGTTGCTGGGAATCGTTTTGTGCTCTAGCCTCTATCATCGGAGCACGTTGCTCTTTTTTGAGGTCGATCATTACAAAATCGTATACTGGATTTGGATAAATCTGATCAATGATCGTTCCTTCTGGTTTCAATTCTTGCGGCTCCTTATCCTTTTTCTCTTCTTGACAAGTCGAACATTCTACATTGATGTTGAGGTAAAAGTCCAAGCGATAGCATGGTGGATTATCATCCACTTGAACGGGAGGATTGGAAGTAACAGATCCTAATGATTTTGTTGCGATACAGATCTCATTTGGCTCACAAATGATATCATAACACTTCGGGTTAATCGGTAATTCGTGTCCAAATATTTGATAATAAGCCTTAAGGGATTGCGCCGCATTATTAGCAAAATTCGTAGCTTGAGCAGCCGTACCATTGAAAAATAGAGATGCTGGACCGATGGTAACGAGCTGACTGGTACCGCATTCTAGCAGAATATCTTGCGGCATGAAGAAGGTGTCATCACCACAAATTCCTCCTCCTCCGGCGGCCGTGTCACATACCGAGCAGCTTACTTTGACAACTCCAAAGAACTTTACTTCGTATTTGTTGTCAGAAATTTTTCGTTGAACCGCTTTTACACGCAATACTTGTGCTGATTTGTTACAATCCATCGTTACTGGATTGGGACAGTTTGAGTTATCACAAATGTAAAGGCTGGAAATTTTGGCAGCCGCAAAGGCATTGTTAAAATTGATGATGGTTTTGATTTGACCTTGAATGATTTCTTTGCGCTCGTCCGCATTTCCTTCAACACATGTGGTGCCGAGATCAATATCATATAAGGTTTGACTAGAGTTACATGCGAGTGTTATTTTTCTTTCATTTTGGGCGGAGGCATTCATGCTGATGAAGCCGATGAATGCAAGTAATATTAACCATTGTTTCATTGTAATTGATTTTATCTCCAGAAGTGGAGCGTTGAAAAATGTAGTTCAATGATTTTTGTTGCAACTAAAATCTTGGTTTAAAATTAGAGCAATCGTAGATCGCCAACAGGTCAATGATTATCAGAATATCGTGTGTCTAATGGTCGCGTATATTTTATATGATAATATATTAATATATGTATAGCACTGATTATTATAAATGTATGTCGAATGGAGCGCTTAAGTTAATTTCTTTTTCCTTATGTCTGAGGAATTATAAGGTCTATATTAAATAAAACTGCTTTTCCTTATGTCTAAATACGGTAATATCAAGCTTCTAATGTGTGAAAGAGGAAGGATTTAAGAAAGGAAACCTTATTTCAAATGGATGGCTTGGCCAAACTGAACCTCAAAATAGGTGCGTTTATCATTGGGATTGGTGTAAAGATCAAGTTTACCCTGGTGGTTATCAATAATTTCACGGCTTAGCATCAATCCGATACCTTGGCCATTGGTTTTGGTCGAATAAAAAGGGGTGGATAATTTTTCTTTATCTCGGACATCTATTCCCGGCCCGTTGTCAATTATGCTAAATCCAATAGGACTTTCATGATATCGAACAACAATACTTCCGTCTTGACCGATCGATTCTATGGCGTTTTTTAAGGCATTGCTAATGACTCGCTCGATCTGTGCGGCATCGAGGGCAATCATCGTTTCCCTTTCTGAATATTTTTCAAGAGTAAGATCAATATTATATTGTTCTGCTACTTTGGTCCAAGCTTTGATGGTGTCTTGAAGTAAGGTATACAAGGAGATAGGACTTAAAAGTGGTTCAGGAAGCCTAATGATATCGGCGAAATTATCTACGAACTTCGCCAAATTATTATTTCTGGAAATGGCAATGTCTAGTGATTCTTTTAGATCATCATCGGCATTCGGGTGTTCAAAACCGAATTCTATGACCGTTTGAAGTATGGAGTTGATGGCTCCCATAGAATTATTGACTTCATGTGCCATCATTCGGATGAGTTTTTCGTAAGCTTTTTTCTCGGTCTCTAAGATTTCGGAGGTGAGATCTTCGATCACGATAAATTTTCTCGGAAATCCTTTATGAATAATCTGTTCGACTTGACATTTATACTTTTCAAAACCTTTATGAGATAATACTATCTTAGACCCTTCTTCGAGTTTTTTGATTTTCGAGATCAACGGATTTTTGGCTATATTCCATTGCTCTAGGGAATCTTGAGCATCTATTTGGAAGATTTGCAAGGCCAGCTGATTGATTTCCGCGATATTTCCGTCATAATCTAAAATAATGATCCCTATGGGAGAAAGATGTATCAATTTTTCCAAAAAGTGGCTTTGTTCTACGGTTTTCGTTTGTACTTTACGTAGGTTTTCAATCATGGCATTGTAAACGGAGATTAGTTCATCCGTTTCTTTATAACCCGTTTTGACATATTTAATCGTAAAGTCTTTGTCTGTGATCGCATGTTTACCGTTTTTGAGCAGTTTAATGGGGCGCATGATTCTCTCAAATAATACAACAAAAAGGGAGAAACTCAAGAGTAGGCCTATCTCACTCAGTATGAAATAGATCTTTTTTTCCTCGATTAAATAATATAAACAGACGCCTAATGCAATGTGAAGAAGGGTTATTAAGACAAAATAACTAATTCTGAGACTCATGATCTATGTTGTATTTTTCCAAGCGTCGATACAATGAAGATCGGGTGATTCCCAGAGCCTTGGCCGTTTTACTAATGGACTGATTGTGAAAATTTAAGGCCTTACGAATCATATTAATTTCTAATTCTTCTAAAGTGACCTTGCCCACATCAGGTAAGGTTATATTACTAGATGTCTGAGGCTCCGTACTATTGTCTTGAAAATGTTTGATTGAAATCAATCGTTCGTTCATATGTAGCAATATGGTTCGTTCGACCATATTTTTCAATTGTCTGATATTTCCTGGAAATTCTTGACTTTTTAGCCACTGGTAACATCGATCGTCCAATATTGGAGTAGGGATGTCATAGGCTCGGCAGGTGGATTGAACAAAATGATCGACTAATAATGGAATATCTTCTTTTCGCTCTTTTAGGGCGGGTATATGAATGGTTATCAGATTGATCCGATAGTACAAATCCTCTCTAAATGTGCCTTCAATGGACATGTTTTGAAGATTTTTGTTGGTTGCGCTTATCACTCGAACATCGGTTTTTTTGGAGTGACTACTACCTAACGGTTCGTACGTTTTCTCTTGTAGAACGCGCAATAATTTCACTTGATTTTCTAAAGGTAATTCTCCTATTTCGTCGAGAAAAATCGTTCCGCCATTGGCTTTTTCGAAACGCCCCATGCGTTCAGTAACCGCTCCTGTAAAAGCTCCTTTTTTGTGACCAAACATCTCACTTTCGAAAAGGGTGGAGGATAGCCCTCCAAGATTGACTTTGACAAATTCATTTTGATGTCGATTACTTAATTCATGTATGGCTTCACTGATCATTTCTTTTCCCGTACCGCTCTCTCCAGTAATCAAAACGCTGGCGTTGGTCTTAGCGACTCGTTGAACCATATCAATGATTTGCTTCATTTTTTCGGAACTGCCAATAATATTGTCTAATGAGAAATCTTCTTCTTGCACGGTAGCTGATGATTTCGGATAGCTATGAAGTTGGAGAATCGACTCGATAGATTCGATTAAGTGTTGATTATCCCATGGTTTGGCTAAGAAATCCTTGGCTCCTAATTTCATGCCTTCAACAGCCAGTTGCACCGTAGCCCAACCGGTCATCAGTATCACGGATGTTTGAGGAAAACCTTGAACGATTTTTTTCAAAATACTTAAACCTTGTTTTCCAGAAGTATCAATGGTAAAGTTCATATCCAGTAAAATCAGGGCTGGATTATATGCTTCCAACGTTTCAAGGGCAAGACTGGGATGATGAATGGCTTTGGTTTCATATCCTTTCTTCTTTAGCAGTAACTTCAAACTGGAACATACTGCTCGATCGTCATCTAGTATCAGGATTTTAATCTTCATGAATAGTACAAACTTAATTAAATTGCTAAGAAGCTTGGATGAATTTAGTATGAAACACCTGCACCGGGAATCAATAGTTCTTCTTTTAGACCAGAGCTGATATTGATTGCTACGTAAAAAGCGTGGTGAAGGTGTTTCATCTGTATTAATTTTGGTTTAAGGATATCGATTAATCATCGTGCAATGCAATCGCTGGATGAATTTTTGACGCTTGCCAACTTGGATGTAAAGCACAAACGGTTACAATAATCAATATGATGGCAGCCGACAAGGCAATCGCATAATAAAGATTGATTGGTTCCAATGGTCCCAACTTGAGAAGCGGGACCTGAATGGCGAAAACGATACCGAGTATTACGGCTAAAGCCGTCAGGAAAATAATTTCTAAAATGAATTGTTTCGTGATATCTGTAGTATGTGCTCCAAGCGCTCTTCTGAGTCCAATTTCTCCTTTTCTTTTATTGATATTATACCAGAGAATACCGAATAATCCTAGAGCCACATTGATGCATAAAAACGTACAAATGCTGATGAGTGCTATGATAGGAATCCAAGTGGATCGACTATTCTGTTTACGCTGATCTTCTAAATTAAGAATGATAAAGGACTCGTCTTGAACGATATCGGCTATTTTTTTATTAACTGCTTCTTCATATGCTGCTGTGGTGCCGGGTTGTAGGTCGATATACATAACCCCTAAATTATTATCTCGTGGATGTCCCAATTGTAACATCATTGGTTCTTCCTCGGTAAACTCTCCATTGTATCGATACCCCTCTATAACTCCAATGATTTGTTTGTCGCCACTAAATACGATAATACTGTCGATCATATTTTTTTCTGGAAAGTACTTATCCATAAAAAATTGATTCACGATAACAGGTTCGTAGTTTGGATTTGCATAATCTCGGTCGTCAAAGAATCGACCACTCGTTACTTGGAGATCCATGGTTTCGGCGAAGTTTATGTCGACGGTTGCTAGCTTGGAACGAATCAAAAAACCGCCACTATCATCTCCACTAATACTATTGTTTCCACTGAATGGTGCGGCATAATTACCGAAAGCAATCTGTTGGATTCGATCCATCTGTTCCAATTCCAATTCTAGTGTTTCTTTTAGCTGTCCTCGAGAAAGGCTATCTAGTTCAGACATGTCATTGAGGTATACCATCCATCGATCCTGAGATTCAAATCCCAATGGTTTATTCAAGAGTCGGTAGTTGTAGATGACAAAAGAAAGGGATACGAACAATACGATGAAGGATAAGAAGATCTCCAATAACATGAGAAAGTTGCTGGATTTCTTATTCCAGATTAGTTTGAAAATATGTCGGATCATAGTTTTATTGATTTTAAGGCGTTCACAATTTGTAATTTGGACATACGGTATGCAGGAAGTAAACCGGATAGAATGCCAAAAATGCCAATGATGATGAAGGAATAGATGAAGAATAAAAGATCAATGGAGAGTTTTACGCTACCTAGAATTTGACTATCGTTGATCAGATAAATGGCGATAAAGGTCAATCCAAGTCCGATAATTCCACCAATGATGGTTTGGACTACATTTTCAAATACAAATTGGGTTAAAATCTCCATTTTAGTAGCGCCAAATGCTTTTCGCACTCCAATCTCCGCAGATCGATCCATGATTCTTGAAACATTCAGATTGATCAAATTGAGAATAGGCAAGGTGACAAATAAACCCGCAAGTCCAAATAATATAATGCGCATCCATCTGAGACTTTTGGTAGGATCATCATTATACAACATGTTTTGGGCATAACTTTCTTGATAACTTTTAGGTACAATTTCCAAGACCTCATAATAATCATGTTTGTCCATTGAAATTTGAGAGCTGACAAAATCCATTTCTTTTCGAGTTTTATCCAAGCCGTTCGCTGTAAGAAAAGTCATCTGATAGCCTCCAAAAAAATATGTGTCATTTGGGTTTTTAGGAAAGACAGTATAAGGAACAAATGCATAGGAATTGACGGCCTCCATCGATACATTTGGTTTGTGAACCACACCTATAACTTGAAATTGTTTTCCTTCCAGTTTGATCTCTTCGCCCAATACGTTTTGCGTTCTTCCAAAATATTTTTTACAGAATTCTGAATTAATCACCATCACGGGTAATTCTTGAGACATTTCTGATGCATTAAATGGCCTTCCCTCGATAAAATCAAAATTGAAAATTTCCCAGAAATTGGGATCACAATAATTTACACTGACTGAAATTTTATTATTGTTTTGAAAAATATCGAATAAAGCAGTCGAATTATAAATCGTAGATTTCTCGACGCTTTCGAGTTTGGTAAACTGCTCTTGAAGAATTTCTTCTCCAAAACCACTTCTGGACATATCCGTCCCAGTTTCTTTTGTGGTATAGGTAGTATCGTATTGCGCAACTTGGTCGATGTAACTCGTATCGATTTGCGTTACGGTATCAAGATGAATTTTCTTAAGAGTAATTTGTTCGAAAAACAGTAATTTATCAAGGTTTTTCAGAGGTGCTTTTTGACTGAATTCCGTTTGTAAGAAAGAAGTCAAAAGCATTATGACCATCAAGGTAAAACTGATGCCGAAGAGCGTGATAAAGGTGAAGAATTTTTTTCGCGAAAGTACTCTCCAAGCTAGTATGATATAATTTTTAATCATCTTTTTTAATTTAGAGTTGAGGCAATCGTTTAGGCTACTTGACTTCCGTCATATATGCGTAATAATCGGTGTGTTTTCTTGGCCATATTTTCATCATGTGTTACCATGACAATCGTCGTGTTTAGGGTCTGGTTTAATTGTAAAAGAATATCCATCACTTCATTACCCATGACGCTATCTAGATTCCCTGTTGGTTCATCCGCTAAAAGAATATCCGGTTGTCCAACAATGGCTCGGGCGATGGCCACTCGTTGCTTTTGACCACCAGAAAGTTGATTTGGAAAATGTCCCGTACGATTTTTCAAGCCCACAGATTCTAGCGCCTGGATGGCTAGAGCTTTGCGCTGCTTTGCATTGACTTTACGGTATAAAAGAGGTAATTCTACATTATCAATGACCGATAAATCGGGAATCAGATGAAAGCTTTGAAAAATGAATCCGAGGGTTTGATTTCTGAAGGCAGCCGTGGCTTTGCTATTGTAGTTAGCGACTTCTTGATCGGCGACAATGACCTTTCCAGATGTCGGTTCGTCTAGTAATCCCATCACATTGAGTAGGGTACTTTTTCCACAGCCTGAAGGTCCCATGATGGAAACAAATTCACCTTTTTTAATGTGGATATTTATATTGTTTAGCGCGGTGGTTTCGATGGTTTTGGTTCTATATACCTTGTGGATGTTTTCTAATTGTATCATGTTATTTATTTTGATTGGTTATTATAATGCTTCTCCGGTTAATGTTCTCAGTTGATATAAACTGGTCCAGTAATTTCTCAATGCGGAGACGTAATCTCGATGAATTTGGTCTTTTTCTCGTTGCGCTAATGTCAGTTCGGTAATGCTTATTTTACCTAGGGTATAGCGTTGATTGCTGATGTCAAATCGATCCGTGGCTAAGGATTTTATTTCTTCCAAAATCAATATATCCTGTTGTGCTTGAATGAAGCGCATGGCCGCGTTTCGAATCTCATTTTCTAGGTTTAAAAGATTTTGTTGGTTCGTCGTTTCAATTAATTCTTGATTTAATCGGGCGATTTTCATCGCTTCTCTGCGTTTTCCTCCATCATAAATGGGGACAGAAATATTGAACCGGATTTGTTGTTCATTAAATGGATTTTGATAGATATCTTCGATATTTTCAGACCCTCGTGCCCATCCAAATAATGCCAACACATTGGATTGAATTCCATAATCCGAACGTGTTGAAGCGAGCTGTCTTTTTTGTTCAAGTAATTCACGTTGATATTGTATGATTTCAGGCCTATTTTCCTTGGCTTTCAGAATCAATTGATCCATGTCAATGATGCGTTGTGCCGGCGCTTCAGGTAAGACAAAATCTTTGCTAGAAAGTTGCTGGGTGTTTAAGAACGTTTCCAACGCTTGAATGGCCTGTGCTTCTTGATTACCTGCCTGAGCTTCCGTTAAAATGGCTCTTTTTAATTCCATTTCCAATTGTAGAACTTCATTTTCAGAGGTTTTTCCCAATTCAAAGCGCTGTTGAGCGATAAGCAGTAAATTTTCATTAACCTCTTTATTGGTTTGAGCGATATCCTTTAAGGTTTTGGCTCCAATAATGTCAAAGAATAATTGGGATGTTTGCCATTTGGCATCTTCAACGGCTATATTATAGGCATATGTCTGTTCTTTTAGTCTCAGTGGAAGAATACGTTTCTGCCATTTTAATGGATTAAAAGCAAACAGCGGTTGGACTATTCCTATTCTAAACGGTACCCCATTGTACTGTTTGATATCAGTACTGAAATTGTCAAAACGTTGTAGATCGCTTTGAACAAAGACGTTCGCACCAGTAAGTCCAATATTTTGATTGGCATAAAGGGATAAGGACGAATTATTTTGACTGACACGTTGAAAGGCGATTGATCCATCGGGTTGTGTAACCTGAGTTGACGTGTTGATAAAATTGGGTAATAAGGCATCCAGTCCGATTGTCGGTCTCAGATTTGCTTTGTATAGCTGATACTCGGCGCTGCTGATCGCCAGATTGGTTTTGGCACGCTTGACAGAAATGGTCTGTTTTTCTGCCTGTTCCAATAGATTTTCAAGATGAATAGTCCTCTCTTGAGCTGCTGATTGATGAAAGGATATGCCTATCAAGAGTAGGCAAAGTATATATTTATAAGTATTATTCATGATTCAGGATAAATTGATCTAGTTTGCGATAAGGTTCCGTGTCAGAAATAATGATTTGCTCACCGAGTTTGACGGATGAAAGAATTTCAACATAATCCGCATTGGAAATTCCCTTTTTTACAGCCTTCTTGACGGCGCGATTCCCTTCAACAAAAAACAATTCCAGATTTGCCGCCCCATTGAAGGCCACTCCGTTTTTGATACGGTATACTTGCTCTTTCTTCTGCGTGATTACATAGATCTCAGCGCGCATGTTTGGTCTAAGAATTGAGATATCTTCATCCAATATTTTTACATAGAATTTGACTGTATTATTTTCTACGGTAGGGGAGATTCGTGCGATTTCTCCGGAAAGTCTTTTTCGACCGATACGAATATTAACAGCTTGTCCAAGACTAATTTTCTCGGTATTGCGATCGGAAATTGTCGCTTCGATAAGATATCGATTGAGGTCGGCAATTTTGACCAGCGTTTCTCCTTCTTGAACAGTACGTCCGATGTCTTCATTGATCCAAGTAATCACACCATTTTGAGGACTACTTACCTTGGTTTCAGTCAATTTTCTGCGCAGTTCGCTGAGTCTCTTTTCTTGAATTTTATATTCTAATTCTAGTCCTTTTTTCTCGTTCACATTGACCTCGCGACTATAATCCAGTTCATTGGCGAGCATTTTCTTTTCCAATTCGAGTACACTAAGTTGGAGTTGCGTTCTTTCGAGTTCTTCTTGGGTAGAACCCCCGATTTCCAACAATCGTTGTTGATCGATAACCTCTGCTTTTCGTTCCGTTACTTGAAGCGCTTTGATTTGGTCACGATAATCTAAATCTCGCAGATCCTTGTCAAATTTCAATTTTAGTTTGTCAATATTGTTTTTCCGGAGTTCGAGCTCGTCTTTTAATTTTTCATACTCCAATCGGGTATATTCTTGATCGAGTTCTAGAATGACATCACCGGGTTTTACTTCGGACCCGGTGGATAAGTTGACTTGTTTGATTTCAGTGGCAACCGGTGCATTGATTTCACGTTCGAAGGCTGGAACGACTAAACCTGAGGCGGTCAATGTGTTGATGACATCTCCCTTTTCGACTTTGGCGATTAAAAAATCTGAATGATCGGCTTTGGTGCGTAATAAACTTCGGCTGAACCAAATAAGCCCGGCGAAGGCTATTATGGAGCCGCCTATCCACAACCATCGTTTGAGATTGCCTTTGCGTTGTTCTTGAGTACTGAGTTGTCTATCCATTTGTTATAGCAATTTGATAGTACAAAGACAATGCCTGTGCCAAAAATTAAAGTGCTCGTAATGAGTGTTTTATACATTATTGAAAAATAAATGTAGTCCGATTTCGGACAGGTCTTTGTTCGAAAATGAGCAACATGATGATTTGGGCGTCTGTTGACAAAGTCAACACCGCGCTATCCGCTCATATTCGCTCCTGCATCAAGATACAGAAGCGAAACCCGCTGCTATCGCTGACGCGGTAAGATCAAGGCACCAACCAAATGATATAACGTATATATACTATCGAAATACCAATCTGTAGGAGGTGAAATACTTGTATTCGTTGAATAAAAATTGACTTTATTTGCAGGTAGCTACAAGTGCATTTATACCATTTAGAATAATAATTGTCGGATATTATTTGCTTTATTTTTGATTTGCTGCGTTAAAAATACTCGCCGTAGCTAGGGCTATAGCTGCTACACATCCGCTTTCGCGGTTCACAAACTTGAAGTACTAGCGTACTTCACCCTTCGGGGTTCGTTTTTTCATGCCTTGAAAATCTTCAATTAAATTCAATATCTTCTACGACATTATAAACTATAAATGGTAGTAAAGGTGTTTCTAGACGTTTGACTTGCATACATCATTCGGTTTGTAGGTATCATTGATGTCTTTGCTGATGCATAAACATGATCCTCCAAAGCCTTACATATACTGTATCGGAGTGATTGTTTTGAATAGTGATGATGGACTTTTGGGCGTAAGCCCAGTAACTATTAATAATCTCTTCTAAAACTGGAGTTTCCTACCCAAGTATATAAGACTCCCGTCAAGATTCCAGCGCTGGAAAACAGATCACTGAGGTTCGAATCGCCCCATATTTTGGACGTAAGTCCCGTAAGAAATAATATACTACCTATAATGTAAAAGGCACGCGGTAATTTTCGAGAAGAAGCAGGTTCTCGTTCCCACATACCAGAGGCGCATAATAAGCCCAGTAATCCCATCAGGCTCAAATTAATCGTAGAAATATCCTGAAAAACGAAGTAGAATAATATCCCGAGGGCAGCTATGATCAAATTGATTCCAACAAATTTGGCCGTATTGCTTTCCTCTTCGCTGAGAGATAAACGTCCATTTTTATTGCTATACAGTACTAAATTCATGATCGGATCTAAGATCCAACTTGAAAAAACGAATAACATCAGCAGACCGATAATCGAAATGATGCCGTAACGAATAAATCCAGATACATTGTCTTGTATTCTCTGAAGAATATTGACAAGAAATACCAATCCGATGATAAAGGCCAAATTGAAAGAACGCCCTTTCTTCGTCATGTACAATTGAAATTGTAACAACCATTTATAGAGCGGGAATTTTGCCTTCATGGCTAATTTCATACCTTGCTGAGCAAATTCCTGACTGGGATCGTTGATCAAAGCATTTCTAAAATGCTCTATAGCCTCTTTCACTTTACCTAATTCTAAACTTCGATATCCATAATTAGCATGCGTTTCCCAATTTTCTGGATTTTTTTCCAAGGCCTTGTGCATGACATCAGCGGCTTCTAGTTTTTTGTTTTGACCGATTAGCGCTTTGGATAAAGAGTTTAATGCATCTTCATTTTCTGGATCTATTTCTAATGATGCTCTGGCAGCCTCTTCAGCCTGTTCAAATTCATTTTTACTCAGATGCAGGCGTGATTTTAAATCGAAATAATCATCATTATAGCTATCCAATTCAATAGCTTCATTAATGGCTACTATACCTTTATCTATTTTATTATCTATGGCGAATAAATTGGCCAAAAGAAATTTAAAGTAGGCATTCCAAGGTTGTAAATACAATGCATTTAGTATCACCGCTTCTCCTTCTTCTAACTTTCTTAAATTGATACAACATATGGCCAACATGCTCTGGGCATGGATGTCGTCTGGGTTAAGAGCTAGTATAGCTTTCAGCTCATCATATGCCATATCATAGCGCTTTTGCGCTAACATTATTTCTACTTTTTGATTCGACACTATTTCATATATTTTAAGATGTCATCATACAAACCACTTTGGTTGGCATAAAGTGCGTAATTTTTAGCAACATTGAACCAATCAACTGTGGTCGGCTTATGTTTTTTGATAGCCTTCAAGAGGTCTTTCGTAGCAATAGGCACTGTCTCACCTGAAAGAAGCGCCTCTTCCAATTTGTCTTCAATGGCCATATCTACGACTGCATTGATATCGGCTCCTGAATATTTTTCAGAATGTGCAGCCAATTTTTTAAAATCGATATCAACCGTCGGTTTATCTTTTAAGGCTAGTTCAAAAATATTTTTTCGTGCATCGACATCAGGCGGTGGGACGAATATAATTCGATCAAATCGTCCAGGTCTTCGAAAAGCCGTATCCAAAGCCCAAGGTGTATTGGTAGCTCCAACGATGAGTAAGCCGTCATTTTGACTAGAAATACCATCAAGTTCTGCGAGAAATTGATTGATAATATTCTTTCCAGCACTGTTGATCATGGAGTGTCGACTAGCTCCGAGTGCATCTACTTCATCGAAGAAAACAACACAGGGCTTGTTTTCTCGTGCAATGCTAAATACCTCGGCTAAGTTGCGTTCGCTTTGTCCGATATACATATCGAGAATATCGCTGATCGATACGTTGATAAATTTAGCTTTGATTTCTCCGGCTGTGGCTTTTGCAATAAAGGTTTTTCCACATCCTGGAGGACCATACAATAGAATTCCTCCACCTATTTTTTTTCCATATTGCTTATAGATTTCAGGATTTTCTAATGGCTTGATTATTTTTAGTTGTATTTCTTTCTTTACATGGTCTAGACCACCCACATCACTAAAATTAACGTCTGCTTCTTCAAGAAATACGGAGTCTTCTGCTTCTAATTGATCTAATATGTCATATTCTTTAATGCGCAAAGCACTATCTAAGCTTTCGTCCTTAAAGTTTTTGTCGTCCTTTAATATTTCTGCGTACATTTCTTGAGCATCGCGTAGGTTTCCTTCTTTTGTTAATGCTTTGGCGTACCACACTTTCAATTCAAAAGGTAGGTAATCTTGTTCTTTTAACTCTTCCGCCATTACGATGATCGCACTGAATTTTTCTCTTTTGAAAAATGCTTCTGCGAGTAATACCTTCGCGGCTAAATGATTTCTATCAGATTGTATAATGGCATGTAAATGCTCTTCGGCAGCTTCTATATGTCCATCTTGAAGTAATTTTTGAGCGAGTAGATGCCGAATAGATGTATTATCAGGACTTGTTTTTAGGGCCTCCATCAAGGCAATAATATCATGGCTATAATTCATATCTCAATCGTTCTCTTTCCTTACAAATGTATGATTTATCAGTAAGCAATTGTCACAATTTGGATGATTTGCTTGCAATTATCGATATAAATAGCCCTTGAACTATTTGCATTGCTTCTGAAATGATATATTTAGCTATTACTGTTTATCAGCTAGGTGTAAACTATTAAATCTATGACTATGCGACTTTTTTCAACGCTTATTATCTGGATGCTGTTCAATTATGCTTGGGGACAAGTTCCTGCATCCACGAATATGAAGCTTTATGATATTATTGAATCGGTTTCTGCGGATCGTATTCAAAATGATATTGAAAAGCTAGTATCCTTTGGAACTAGACATACTTTATCCGATACGGTTTCGGATACACGTGGTATTGGGGCCGCGCGTCGTTGGATTTTTGATGAATTTTCCCGTATTTCGGAAAGCTGTGATGCTTGCTTGGAAGTCCGATATCATCAAGGAATTGTAGAAGTCGGAGAGTCTAGACGTATACCCGAAAGAACGAAGATCGTTAATGTCTTAGCCATAAAAAGAGGTAGTGTTTATCCCAATCGATTCATCATTATGTCAGGAGATATTGATTCTCGAGTAAGTGATCCTCTCGATGCTATTTCGGACAGTCCTGGAGCCAATGACAACGCAAGTGGAATGGCCGGTGTCATCGAAGCAGCCAGAGTTTTATCCTCGTATGAGTTTCCGGTAAGCATCATTTTCGTTGGACTTTCAGGAGAAGAACAAGGCTTATTTGGTGGAAAATTTTTAGCGGCTACGGCAAAAGAAGAAGGCTGGGATATTTTAGGTGTACTCAACAATGATATGATCGGTAATATTCAAGGTATTGACGGTGTCATCGATAATTCTACATTCCGAGTTTTTTCAGAACCAAACCCACCCAATCCGACCGAGCAACATTTAATCTGGAATCGATTTTATGGCGGAGAAGTGGATGGCCCTTCCAGGCAATTGGCTAGATATGTACATCGATTAACCAATCAATATATGACGAATCTAGAGGCTGTGATGATTTATCGCTTGGATCGATTTGGTCGGGGAGGTCACCACCGTCCTTTTAATGATGCGGGATTTCCAGGTGTTCGAATCATGGAAACACATGAAAATTATGACATGCAACATCAGGATTTACGTGTTGAAGACGGCATTGAATATGGAGATAAATTAGATGGTGTAAATTTTGACTATGCCGCCAAATTAACAGCCGTGAATGCCATTACTTTGGCCTCTATCGCTTGGGCGCCTCCAGCTCCTAAAAATGTTATGATTGGAGGAGCAGTGAAACCCTCCACGCGTTTAGTTTGGGATGCCTCTAAAGACAAGAATCTTATCGGATATAAGGTATATTGGAGAGAAACTACAGCTGCGCAATGGCAACATGCGCGATTTGTAGGTATGAAAACGGATGTTACCTTAAAGAATATCGTAATTGATAATTACTTATTCGGCGTCGTCTCCGTCAATAAAGAGGGAGATGAAAGTATTGTGAGTTATCCTAAAACTTTGATTCCGAGAGGTCTACGCAATTAATTTAGAATGCGCCCAATACAAAAAATAGTAGAGGAGAAAGAGCAGCACCCAAAGTGGCTAATGCTATTTTCCAATTTAGCTCGGATTTAGTCCATTCTCGTTTTGACCATTTTTTACGTTGCTTTAATAATGCTCGAGCTCCAAAAAATATTCCAACCAGCAGAAGTACTTGTGTGCCGATCAACACAATGGCCGCTGCCGCTCCCATGCCATTACAGGCCAGGGAACATGAGAATAATGCCGCATAAAAGATGATAATAAGATAGCCTATATACATTAATACGAACAGGAGCGCATTTAGTGCTCTTCTACCAGAATCTGATTTTTCTTTTACGGTTTGCACGAACTGGATTAGACCTTGTTGAACGGATTCTATTTTTTTCAAGAATCTATTTTTTAAACTAGGTCTATTCGAAGAGTAATTTCCAACTTGCATGGTCGTTGGAGCATCTAATAATGAACCCATCAAATGTAAGGTTGATCGTTCATGTAAGTCGTGTTGTGCGGATTGATTGCCTAGGAAGAATGTAGAGCCTGCCAGTATAAGTACTAAGGCAAAGTCGTACATTTTCCATTTCTGGATATAATTTCTACTCACTCCAATTTTCCGTAGTTCTTTGTTGCTCGGGTACAAGATTAGAATCATTAGAAAAGCGGAAGTCAATGCTACAGAAAAAGGAAAAATTCCCAAATTGAATCCATCCAATGATGCTGAAATTCCAAGAAGTATGCCTCCGAGACCAATGATAAGTAGTAGCGTAGTTAGGAGGAATTGGGCAAGTAGTTTGTGATTTCCAGCCCAGATAATTACATTTTTCATAATAAAGCGTTTTGACGTCTTGATGTACAAGTTATGAAAAAAAATGTGGTTGAAACGATTTTATGGAGCTAAATTAACTAAGCTTTAGTTAGGGCATAGGGAGTTTGTGAGCGTTCTTGCGATCTCAAGGGAGGAGGTATGTTTTTTCGGATTTTATGTAGCGTGGTGTTGTAAATAGTGGGCTTAGGGTGGAGGAGAGGTGTGGAAATAGCTTAGATTGATGGATTTTATTAAATTATTAAAATCATTTAAAGATTTAATGGCTTGTTGTAGTACGTCCTTTGTAAGTGGCTTGTAATCAATTAGATATAGGTTTTTGGTCCTATTTTTGATTCGCTTCTTAGAACAATATTTCCTTGATCCTACACCTAATTCGTCATTCAATCCGTCAACTTCCGAGTAATCGGGCCGATATTTTTCTTGCTGATGACAAAGATTAATTTTTTCATTTTGAATCAACGATACTAGGGCATCGTATTCCTCTTTGGATTCGAATATATATCGTTCAAAAACTGAGTGTACCTTGGTACCTGTTCTACCACTTCGGCGGTTCATCGCTCGAATTAAAACACTTAGGAAAAGGCGCATATGCTCAGAAATGATAGCTGGAATATGTTGTTTTCGGTGTGCTTCTTTTGCTTTTTTAGATTTCAAACGCATCGTTGTATATGCAGATAAAATAGATGTCGCTGACTTAGTCTTAACAATAAAAATCCATCCATCTTTGGTAAAATTGTATTCGATGATATCCATGATGGGTTCTAGGAATCTTTTTGCAAATCGATGGGCCAATAAAACATCCTTGGGCTCTTCGAAAAATGGATTCTTCGCTACAGCTTTTCCGCAAAGAATATAAAGGGAGGAGGATCGTACTTGTTTGATAGGTATCATGGTTCACTTTTCTTATTAGTGTAATGAACCCTGTATTTCGTTCTTAATTTTGCCTAATTTTTTTCAAATTCTGACATTGCCCAATAAATTCAGTATTGTCGGCAGACTTAAAAAAATCTACATATTAAATTTAATACTAATATGAGTAGTTTGTTTCGACAGTTTAGAGACTTTAGTCTGGTAAGTTTTTTAGAAAGAACTGCTTCAAATTTTCACCCATAATAAGTCTGATTTCTTCCTCCGTAAATCCGTTTTCGAGCATGGATTCTATAAGTAGCGGCAAACCAGTTGCATCGAATGGGGTATTGACGGTCCCATCAAAATCAGACCCCAAACATATGTATTCGACCCCGATAATTTTTTTGGTATATAACATGGCATCTACAATGGATTGTATCGTATTGGCGCAAGTGGCTAATTCGAAAAATCCGATTCCCACCAGTCCACCAGACTGAGCGATGAGTTGTAGTTCTTCATCACTTAGGTTTCTGTTAGAAGGGCAGGTGCCGTCAACACCGGTATGTGAAGTAATAATGGGTCGATCGGTCATAGAAACAATGTCCTTAATGATTTTCGAACTGGAATGAGAAATGTCAATAATCATGCCCAGTCGATCCATTTCTCGAATAACGTTTTTTCCAAAAGGAGTGAGGCCATCTTTTTTGACTCCATGGGCAGAACCTCCTAATTCATTGTCAAAAAAATGAGTAGGTCCGAACATACGTACTCCGAGGTCAAACAATTTTTGAACGTTTTCTATGTTACCTTCCAAACAATGACCGCCTTCCGCACCAAGAAATGCACCGACATGTTTTCTGTTTTGTTTTCGTTTTTCAAGAAATTGTTCAAATTCACCTTTAGATCCAATTAGGCTAAAGAACTCGTTATTGTTTGCAGCTCGACGTAAGCGATTACACTGATTTTTGGCGCGAGCAAAAAGACTAAACCAAGTTGAAATGGGTTTTGCCTGTCCGATAACCAATCCTGTAATTCGATCACTATTGGCATCATTGGTATCATTGTTGAGTCCGTCGGGAGATTTTGTCACCATGGTAAACGCCTGGAAGGCGATATTACCTTCTTGCAAACGAGGAATGTCAACATGCCCAAAATTATGACGTTTATTCATGTTACGTTGCCACATCATGGCATCGCAGTGCATATCTCCAACAAAATCTAGACGCTCCAATAATTTTACAGATCGTTCGGTAAAAGAATAGGGTTTTTCAATATAAGTCGGATTAAAACCTGCATCGACCTGGTCAGCAACGTAGAAGACAACGACACAAATTCCGATGATTATTAATAATGCAAGGGCGATTAGTATTTTTTTTATCATATCTTTTGCTCAAATTAAGGATTCATGCCTGACAGGAAACAGTTGGTGGATATAAATGGTCACAAATTGAAATTATCCAATTTGAATAAGGTCTTGTATCCAAATGCTAAGATAGTAAAAGCTGAGATTATCGATTATTATCTCAAGGTATCGAAATGGATGTTACCTTTTGCTAAAAACAGGCCTCTGAGTATGTTGCGCTTTCCAGATGGCATACATGCACATCAATTTTATTCTAAAAATGCTCCCGATTGGAGGCCGGATTGGTTGTCCACGGTACAACAAGAGGGTGACGAGAATAATTATGTGTTGATTCAAGGTCCGCAAGACTTAGCATGGTTGGCGAATATCGCATCTTTGGAAATTCATGCCATGAATAAGCAACTGAACCATGCGTTATATACCGATCATATTATTTTAGATTTAGATCCACCCAATCATTTTAGCTATGCCGAATTGCGAGATTTGACCAAGGAGATAGGGACCTTCATCGAATCAAAAGGCATGGTTCCGTTTGTCAAGACCAGTGGAAGTCGAGGAAGTCATATTTATATACCTATAGTCCCAACTGATTCACATGATCAACTGATTCAAGAAGTCAAAGCATTGGCTAAATCGATTGTACTTCAATTTCCGAAGAAAACAACAAATGCCTTGCGAAAAGCTTCTCGAAAAGGAAGAATATTGATCGATATCAATCGAAATTATAAGGGGCAAACGACCATTTTACCTTTTAGTACACGAGCAATATCGGGAGCCCCGATATCTATGCCTCTGTATTGGGCAGACTTCAATAAAACAATATCTTCTCAAGATTTTACCATTCGAAATGCGTTCAATTATTTGAAGGAAAAGGGCAATGCTTGGATAACATTTAGAGAGCAAGCGGTTGATTTTCTTCCGAAGCCAATAAAAATAGAAACTCATGCAATAAATGCACCAGATTGGTTTGTAGAGACGCCCTATAAACATATGTTAGCTACACAAGAGGACCGTTTGATTAGATCCAATCAAATGGTTTACGAAAACAAATGGGATGGAATTCGGGCATTTATATACATTTGGAATGGACAGACTAAAATTGTCTCGAGATCGGGTAGAGATATTACAACTTTATTTCCCGAACTGCATCAACATCAAGAAAAAAATCGTTCGGCGGTTTTGGACGGTGAGATCGTGGTGACGGATAAAAAAGGCAAACCGATTTTTTCAAAAGTAATCAGTCGAATGCATTCAAAGACCCTTACCAGTCATCAAATTGCCAAGAATCGTGCATCTTTTTATGCATTTGATATATTGCGTCTTGGTGATCGAGATTTGACGAAGTTGCCTTGGTTTGAACGAAGAAATACATTAGAAGAATTACTCGAAATTTTGACAATATACAAACTCAGTAGTGCTGTTGATGAAGGGGCCATACTTTATGAAGTGGCGAAGAAAATGGATTTGGAAGGAATTATGATAAAAGATCGTAATAGTCCGTATCTTTCGGGGCAGCGATCCAGTGCTTGGATGAAATTAAAATTCCGTCGAGAAGCGATTTGTGTTATTTTGGGTTATACGGAAGGCGATGGAGATCGAAATGCATATTTTGGATCCTTACATCTTGCTGAAATTGATAAAAAACAACTGATCTATCGTGGTCGGGTAGGTTCAGGTTTCAATCAAGACAATTTGGAAAGCTATAAAGCGTTATTTGATCAGTTGGAAAAAGGCCCGCAAGTGGTGGAAGGAGCAGTGGAAAAGAAAAATAAATCGATCTGGTTTGCCCAGAAATTACCGATATGTGAGATACAATATGCACGCTTGACGGAAGGAGGGCATTTCAGAGAGCCTATATTTAAAAAAATGGAAGATTATTTTTATGATATTTAGATTTGTCATACTACTTGTACTTGTACAATCCTGTGTTAGTTCATCTATGATTGATGATGCCCGGCCTGTTGGGAAAGGAAATCGAAGTATTGAAGGTTCATTAGGAAGGGCGGTTTTTACCCCACGGGCACCACAGGTAGATCCATTGGCATTTTTTTATGCTTCAAGAGATATAGGAACCTTTCGGGCTTCCTACATCTATGGTATAGGTGACAAAACAAATGTGGGTATCTCCTTGGATTTGCCCATCGGTTTGCAGTTTAACATGAAACATCTATTGTATACTTCCAATCTTAAACATCTACATGCTATAAAAGCGGAAGTATACCTACCTGCTTTATATTATACCAATGATATCAGCGGTGGAGGTATACCATTAGTTGCTTTTAATCCGTCTTACATTTATACTTATCGACACGATGATCTGCTTTCTTGGAGTGTTAATACCAACTTTATTAGTATACAAACTACGAATTCTTTGCATTATTTACCAGGGATTGCCACGGGTATACATGTGGGCGATGAGATACGATTTTCAGCTGGACTAAGCTACTACAATAATTTTTCTATATTAGGAGCATCTAGAATTCAGTATATCAGCGTAGAAGCTGGCATTAAGTATGATTTGTAAAGTGTTAATAGTATGAAGTCAATCTGGCGAGGACATATCCGGTTTTCATTGGTAACAATTCCAATTCAGATTTTCAATGCGATCGAATCGAATAATGAAATTCGGTTTAACCAATTGCATAATGAAGATCAAGGAAGGGTTTCTTATAAAAAAGTCTGTAGAATTTGTGATGAAGAACTCTCTTCGAAAGATATAGTAAAAGGCTATGAGTTTGAGAAAGATCAATATGTTTTGATTGAAAAGGATGAATTCGAACAGATTAAGATAAAGAGTACCAAGGCTATCGAAATGGAAGCATTCATTGATATGAATGAAGTTCATCCTTCACGATTTGAAGCGGTGTATTATGTTGGCCCGCATGGTGAAGTGGCGGTGGATACTTTTGGTTTATTTGTGAAGGGGCTAGAAAAAACAGGTAAGGCGGGAGTCGGAAAGATCGTTTTACGGGATCGGGAAGATGTGGTTTTGCTCAAGCCTTACAAAAATGCCTTGATTATGTATAAATTGCGCTATCCATATGAAGTACGAGATATCGAGAAAGTACCTGATGTCAAGGATATTGAGGTGGATGCAGATCAATTGAAGTTGGCTGAGACTTTGATTCAATCATTGGCTAAAAGTTTTGATGAGGTTCCATTCAAAGATGAATATTATGAAGCTATCTTAGAATTGATTGATTCCAAGATCAAAGGTAAGGAGATCGTGATTTCAAATGAAGAGGAAGATGAGGCGCCAGTAGTAGATATCATGGACGCCTTGAAAGCGAGTATTGAAGAGGCAAAAGCGAAGAGAGCAGCGGGATGATAAAAATTATTTCTTGGAATATTCAGCAAGGAGGAGGTAGTCGTATTGCTGATATTTGTGATGTTTTAGTGGGCTCGGGGGCCCAAATAATCGGTCTACAGGAATTTCAACATGGACCTTCTGGTGAAAAAATACGAACGTATCTGTTGCGAAAAGGCTACATCCATCAGTTTGTTGGCATGGCTGACAGTAAAGTTAATACTGTACTGATTGCAAGTAAATTACCATTCGATGCCAAACATTTTTCAGCGAGTTCAAAGACATTTCCTCACGCCATTGTTCAAGCATCCTTTCGTGCGTTTGATTTGTTTGTCTGTTATTTACCGCATAAAAAAAAGCATACGCTATTTGATTTGATGATCGAGGAAATGGCGAAAAACGATCGTGGAATTTTTGTAGGGGATTTTAATTCTGGCAAGCAATTTATTGATCAAAAAGGAGATTCGTTTTGGTATTCAGAATATTTTGAAAAAATGGAAGATCGGCAATATGTAGATGCCTGGCGATGGAAGCATCATGATTTGAAAGAGTACAGCTGGTTTAGTCATCAAGGTAATGGCTATCGTTACGATCACATCTATGTTCATAAAAATATTACTCCAGTCATTGCTCGATGTGATTATGAACACAGTTGGAGATTGAAAAAAAGATCCGATCATTCGGCTATGGTATTAGAGTTGGGGGCATGAAAGAATTAGAGAAGATATTGAATGTTTTAAGTCAAATAGAAGTATATTCTTTTGGTTTGATTACTTCTTGGGTGAAGTCAGATTTATTGGAGCTGCTGAGCCAGGTTGTTCGCATGGAAATAAGCCGTATCGATCAACTTCCAAAAGGGGTTTCCTTGGAATTGCTTGAATTACAGAATATTCAAATTCAAGAGCAGACTGTGACGATTCAAGGAGTGATTCGAATCATTGGAGAACAACATGTGCTGTTACCCGATACGACAGATCTAAATCTGACGATTGATTTAGCTATTCAGTTCGTACAGGGTTTTATCCAATTGTCAAAACCATTGATTAAGATAGAGGCGATCGATCAAGGATGGAGAAAAAAAATTTTAAGATTGATCATTGAAAGAGTCATTTATTGGAACGATAAGAAGTTGGCCGAAATCATAGATTCTAAGGTGAATGTTCGATTACGTGAATCGATGGCATTGAATACCTTAATCGCCAATATTCCTCTAGAAAAGAAGCTAGGTATTGATTATCAAATGTTGACTTGGAAAGGAGCAGATGATCCTAAAACCTTGAATCTTGACTTTGACTTTCATGCTTCTTTAGGCGCCAAACTGGATCGAGCGCATGCTTATAAAGGATTGAAGTTACAGCTCGTAAAAGAGTCTGTAATGAAGGATTTGTTGGCGAGAATCAATAAGGATATCGAAGAGAAAATCGAGCAGAATGTGCTTATTCATTCCTTGACTATTCCTTCGGAGAATACCATCGTTGCCAAAGGTCATGTCGAAATGATGAATATTAGGAAGGCATTCGAATTAGATGGTCTATTGGAGTTTGATGCAAGGGAACAGGTCTTGCAACTCAAAGTTCGCCAAATTCAAATCGATGGTGCATATTTAGTTCGAAAAGCTTTTGAGTTGGTAGAACCAAGGATTCGAGAGCGTATAGAATCTTCCGTTCGGTTTAGACTAGGAGATTTTATACAAGGACTGGAAATCCCGGTAAACATTCCTACTATTAATAGACCCTATTCCGCTTCTTTTTCAGCTTTAGAATTGGAAGGCTTATCTATTAATAGCAGGGATGCTTTACTCTTGGTAGATATTACCTACGACCGCTGTATTTGCGAGGTAAAATCAGCTACTACTTCACCACAAACGGACGTGTAAGAATCTTATTTTTATGTTGTAGGCTAATGAAGTACGTTCCAGCAACTGGAATCAACTGTCTGTCTAGAATAAATTCTGATGTTCCCGAGGAAATACTTCCTTGGTAGATTCTGGCAACAATAGTTCCTTTGGTATCTAAGATATTTAATGTTGTGTTTTCCATGTCTGCAGTTGATTCTATGCTTAATACGGAAGAACTTCTTACAATGGTCGGTTGGATACCAATATTCGCATGTTTGATCGTAAAATCAGCCGTAGCAGAAGGCGATTTAATATCTGTTGAAATGTTGCTATTGACAACTTGGAATAGATCATTTTCCTTTTTCCAAATAACCGCCACAATTTCAAGATCTTCTTTTTTCCAATTGGCATCTAAGGTTTTCGTAAAACTATGATCAAATTCGGTACCTGCCGTGATGGATCCATTTTCTAATAATTCGCCGAATGATCCACTTGATACAGCATCTCTTAATATTTTTTCATGCACTGCATTGGGGCCTTGATTGGCTTGAAAATTAATGACTAAATCTTCTATTATGTAGACACCTAGGTAGTATTCTCCATCCGCATCTTGGAAGAATTTTGTTTTGGTTTGTACCTGTAGTTCATCTCCATTTAATACCAAATCCATACCTGCATTGGCCACTGGGCTTTCTTGGCTGGCTGCCGTCACTTTATCCTGAACAGCTGTACGAACGCTGGCTGTATTACTGGATGTCGCGTTCTGATCTTCATTATTGAAGTAGATATATGGCTGATATGGCGCCTCTAAATTTTCTGAGAAATCTTGTGCTACCGGATTGACTAAATCGCCACTGTGATGTGCCGTAATAAGCACCGCATTATCTTCATTATCTTCAATCATATCGTGGTATAAATCCCATGACCAACCGCCACAAGGTGGGCACCACGTCGCTGCTATTTTTGTTATCAATGGTCGCTGAATTTCAGGAACTTCTTGAGCTTGTGATTGATAGCTTATGGTTATGATCAGCGTGAGAATGCTAAGGAATTGTTTCATTGTATACGTTTCTTTTTAGTTCGAAATTTGTTGAAAGACCAGAAATTATTCTGGTCCAGTCATATAATTACATTAGGTAAAAATTGTTTTTACGCTTTGCAAGATATGATGAACTACAGGCTTGGATTGTCGAGCAAAGGACGATTCATTTAGAAGGCATGTCTCCAAATAGTCAATAAGGATGTAATCTTTCTTTCTGTGCGTCTTCTACATAAGAAATGGTCAAGATAGATCTTGGATCACAGGAAAATGTACCTGTGGTACGTGATAGCGATAGAAGTTGCCATACCGAGGCAAGAGGTATGGTCCCGAAGGGATGAACTTGGTGAAACAACGCATAGCGCGGACTTATAGAGCTATGATTTGTGTCATGGCTCTATAAGTATCACCCTAATTTTTATATGATTTATTAACCGAAGAGGTTATACATTATTAAGAAGGCAATGGCTCCTGCTACGAAACCGATGGCAGCCAACCAGGTAATTTTCTTCAAGTACCAAATGAAATCGATCTTTTCCATACCCATAGCTGCGACACCTGCTGCGCTACCGATGATTAACATACTTCCACCAGTACCTGCGGAGTAAGCAATAAAATGCCATAATTTAGAATCAACGGCGGCGTCATACATACCCATCGCAGCTGCGACCAATGGAACGTTATCAATAATCGCCGATCCCACTCCCAATAACATGACCACGATGTCTTGATTTGGTATCGAGTTTTCCAGTCCTTCTGCCACGTATCTCAAAGCTCCAACACCTTCTACTGCTAAAGTTTCCAAGGCGGCAACAGCCATTAATATTCCGAGGAAGAATAATATGGAAGACATTTCAATTCTAGATAATGCCAAATGAGCAGAATACAGATGCTTACGTTCTTCATTGAAATCTTCTTCGGGGTGGATATATTCAGAAACGAGCCAAACTACTCCCATACTGAGCATCATACCGATGTACGGAGGAAGATGTGTCAAGGTTTTAAATATCGGAACGAAGACAATCATTCCCAGTCCTAGGAAAAGCATCGTTCTACTAGATAATAATCGAGCCGATTCTTCATCGACAGTATCATCAATATCAATTTCTCCCTTAAATGGCTTTAGGAAGGTAGCAATGAAGAAAGGAACGATAAAACAGACTATAGAAGGTATGACCAACCACCCCACTAATCCTGGGGTAGTTACTTTTTTACCAATCCATAACATGGTGGTTGTAACATCACCGATCGGAGACCATGCTCCACCTGCGTTGGCGGCGATAACGGCCAATGATACGAACCAAATTCGGCTATTTTTGTCATTGATTAATTTACCTAGTAGGGTAACGATAACAATCGTAGCGGTAAGATTGTCAATGATGGCTGATAGGATAAATGCCAAAATACCGACAATCCAAAGTAATTTCTTTTTGTTGCGCGTCTTCACCCAGCCCTTGATGATATCGAATCCTCGATGCAGATCGATGATTTCGACAATGGTCATCGCACCAATCAGGAATACAAGTATTTCTGCAGTCTTTCCGAGGTGGTGTAATAGTCCATTGGTAAATCCATCAGCTGGTGATCCGTGTCCATGTCCAGCATGATCCGCCGCTCCATGGCCCATCGAGAATAATGTACCATGAGAATCTATAACATCCAAGAATCCACCATTGAAACCGATCGCTAGAAATGCCCAGCATAGGGCACCCATGATGAGGGCAGGAACGGTTTTATCTAATTTTAATGGGTGTTCGAATACGATGGCTAAATAACCAAGTATAAATGTCGCTACTACAGCTATAAACATAGGATATTATATTTTCCGAATTGAATGAATGGGCAGGCTACATAAATAAAGCAGCTCTATGAAATAAAGCTGCTTTGCTTGCCGCTTGGCAAAGATAGAAAACATCGACAAAAGTGCTACAAGTCCTAGGAAAATTCTATGTTAAGGCTTATATGGATCCTTGGAAGGATGAATTTGAGAAGTCGATGCATGGGATTAATTGGATGTTGGTGTATTAATGGGAATAGGTTCTTCTTCTATGCGTATCAGCTCTGTTTCTTCCGCTTGGATGATCTGTTTTTGGATTTTATTGGCGGAGTCGATCTCTTTTTTAAGTTGTTCTTCGAAAGTAGGGGTAGGAAGCGTAGGTGAGGGTTGGTATACGCTCCAATAATCCTGTTTCATGATCCGATTGTTTCTACTGGTTAGCCAGTTTCTTTCCTTCCAATGTGCCTCTGAACCGCGGTAGGATTCATGACGTTCCAATTTTTGACCACTCTTTTCTTCCAGTTTGCTTCTATATTTCAGGAGTAAATAGTCATGTTCGCTGGATATTTTGGTCAGATAGGGGAGATCGACATGGGCTTTTTGGAGGTAAGCGGCATGTTTGATGATGACGCTTTCATGATCTAGCAATGAAAAACTTAATAAAATGATATATATGGCGAGCAGTTGTTTATTGATTAGATGTATCATACTTTGCTGCTTTTTAATCTTTTGGTACACAAAAATCAGTGCCGAAATCACCGTAATAATGAAGATGATTACTCCTAATCTCTTGTATGTTAATCCATATTGATTGACGTAATGAAAGTTTCGAGTAAAGGTAGAACAGGCCAAGAATACATTTTGAAAAATCCAGATGTAGGATAACAGTTTCAGTCCTTGATTTTTGGGATGAAAATTGAGATTTCTTCTAAAAAAATAGGCAATTAGCGAAACTCCTAGGCCAATAGATAGGATAACCATGTTGGTACCATCATGCACGTATTGACTTAATTCGGCGGCCGATTTGTCCTGATTTCCAAACCACAAATAAATCAGATCTAGGATGTTGAACAGACAAACGAGTATATTGAGTCCTATCATGGTGAATACAGACATTTTTAATTCTTGACTCAGGTCTAGATTCTTAAATAGTTGGTTGATTTTTTTACGATTCCTGTTGATGTGTTTTTTCTTACCAAGTGGGGTCAGTAAAATTTTCTTAAAGGATACAGGTACTAAGAGTGGTATGATGAATACGGCGCCAACGCCCCAAAAGAAGAATCTGAATAGGTGTAAGGATTCAAATTGTATCATGGAGAGGATGGGCTGGATCAATGTATCAAAGAAATGTTGACTGGCCATTCCGTAAAGGCCGGTAAATACAGAAATGATTAATATGGGAATGACAGCAATCTTGGCCATTTTTAGTAGGGGCTTTTTCGATTCTTGTTTCCAATATGTTGTGTTAAAGAGCCAGTAAAGACCGTAGATAGGAGCGGAACATTGTAAAATTCCCCACTGTATCATGGCAAGAGCGATATTGTAGAGTTTATTATGAAGACTTGCAACGACTAAGCAATAGGAAATGAAAAATAGGAAGAAAGCCCACACATCGGTGTGATAAAAGCAGTTAAGGGAAGAAATGATGACGCCAAAAGATGCCCACCAAAACAGTTTGTTGTTCATGGCCGGTTGATAGATGCAGATGACCGTGGCCAGGCTGAATACGGTCATGATGAATAGGTTTATTCCTATGCCAAAGGTGTAGTAATCGTATTTGTAGAATAGAAAATCAAACAAGGAGAGTAGCGTGATAATTCCTATGAGAACGGTCCAATTTTTTTGTTCTTTGATACCGTAAAAACAGGTTTGTAAAATGGACTTAGCCAATAATAATTTCTTTTCCATTGTTTTAATTTTTAAAAGTACTTTGTATTTCAAAGTGAGTTTGTAAAAAAAATTGTTTCAAGCCATGCGGGCTATTAAATATGTTGCGTTTGTTAGGTTCTTTTAATCAATGATTCTAATGCTTTCAAATGTTTTTCAAATAAGATTCTACCCGTTTGTGTTACCTTATAAGAAGTTTTGGGTCTTTTCCCTACGAATTCCTTCTTAAATTCAATACATTCGGCCTTTTCTAAGGCAGAAATATGACTGGCCAAATTGCCATCAGTCAATTCTAATAGTCGTTTCAATTCTTTAAATTCGACCCATTCGTTGACCACCAGTACCGACATGATACCTAAGCGAATTCGATTATCGAATACTTTATTAAGGTCTTGAATGATATTCTTCATTTTTCTCTATACTTCTTTCATCGGCAAGTGGATTATCCCTGTTTGATGTAAATTTTGGCGCCATAAAATATATGAAATATACCAAATCCAATGGTCCAAAATTCCAATCCATATCCTCGCACAAACAAAGCTATGCAACCTAGCACTATTTCTGCTAATCCGAGCGAGTTTACATCTTGTAAAGTGTATTTTCCTCCATTAATGAGCGATAGTCCATAAAATATCAAGGTGGCCGGTGCTATAAAATCCCAAGCTCCTTGCAGGGCTAATGCGATACAAAATATTCCTCCTACGATTAATGGAATACTGATATTGATGATCATTTGTTGAAAGGATCTGCTCCAAAGTTTCAGCTTATTTTTCTTGACTTTTTTCCAGGTATAGTAGCCTCCAATCAGTAGAGAAGACAAAACCGTTGCTCCAGCCAGCAGTATAATAAATAGGATAGGACGCATTCCCCAAATAGTATCTATTTCGTACATTTTTTCATGGAAATACAGATTTTCGAAAGGGTAAACCCGCGCTACCCAAAAACAGATGGAGGCACTGCAGATGGCCAATAATCCAATGACAATTCCTGTCATTCCACTAAGGGAAACGAACTTCGTAGACTTCTCCATCATCGATCGAATATCAGAAAGTGCTTGTAATTGCTCAGAATAATTGTCCATTCCCATAAGTTATCATTTAAAAGTACTTTGTAATTCAAAGTTAATGTAATAATCCATTATTCAAAAGGGATATTGTGTTAATGTTTTTTAAATGCGTTGTTTTTTTCCAATCTAGGGACTATTCTGGTCTTTAATCTAGTCTCAAATGATAGATTGAGACGTCCCAAATACTATTTTGAAGCGCCGCAGGTCAGATGTCCTGATAGCTTTGAGATATTGAAAATCGGATGCTGTCCAACATGTAGTATCCATAAAATCTATAATCAATGAGAGATCATAACAATTTTAAATCACTGTTTTTCTGCAGTTTTTTTGTACTGCTTGGTTTTTCCCCCATGTTTGCTCAAAAAGCCATTTATGGAAATGGTGATATTCAACAGGACATTCGAAAGCTCAAATTATTTTCTAAGTTGAATGTTGAATTAAACGGTGATATCATTATCCATTTGGGAGAACAACCCAAGGTGATTGTGGAAACGGACGAAAATATTTTGAAAAATGTCACGACCCTAGTTTCCAACAATGAACTTGTCATCAGTCAAAAAGATTGGCCTGAGCCTTCCAAAAAGTTAATCGTTCATGTGTATACTCCAATGATTCATCAGATTGTGAGTGATTCCTGGGCCTATATTGAGTTGTTGAATATGAACCAAGCTACATTGAAGATGGATCTTGAATCTGGATCTTTGAGGGCTTCTGGTCGAGTGGATGCATTACAGCTCAATTCCGAAGATACCAAAATTGATTGTTCCAATCTTACGGTGGGAGAGGCTACAATTCGTTTAAGAGGATACGCGGACATGCGTTTATGTTGTGCTGAGGTATTAAAGAAAGATGTAGATGGTGGGGCTCAATTACGGCTGTTATCCATGGATGATGACGTAGCCGGGTCTGAATCAAAAGAATCACTTCAATATATCGACTTTGAGATTGTCAATAACAGCTGGTCCAGAAAACATTTCGTTGTCCGTGGACCAAAAGGACATCCATTTTCATATGGTTTTCCGATGAATCCGTTATTTTCACGTCCTGAACGTTGGCCAGTAGGTACGAAAGTATACAAAACCAGTCCGTTGGGAATGGAGCAATTAATTCTCGAAATTCGCGCAGAGGATGAGAACCAACGTATACAGTTATTTAAGGATTAAGAAAGAAAACCATGATCATTAATGCTTATGCAGTACCATTAATTGTTGGATTTGTCGTATCCTGGATTGCTGCTATCTTAATTTTAATACGATCGATTCGAACAGCTCGATATTCGGACGCTCTATTTAGTGCTTTATTAATAGCTAGTTCATTTTTGCTATTAGAATATATGTTTGGGTATATGGGCATTAATGTTCTATGGAATGAAATGTTGTACTTTCCTTATGAAACTTCTTTGCTGATTGGTCCACTTTTTTATCTCTATTTCCGGGCGCAAATTGATACGAATTTCAGGGTAAAAGGGAAACAATGGTTGCACTTTTTGCCATATGTACTCTATGTAATTCATCGTCTCATCGTGTTTTCGCAAGGGGGAGATTTTGTTCGATCCTATCTTGATATGATTGGTATAGCAGGATATATTGATTTGGCCGCATCGTTTTTATCGAATGTTATTTACTTCATATTAACCCTGCGTTTATACCGCGTTTATCGAAATTGGCTATCCAACGAGATGCCAGAAGGCTCTTCATTTTCGTTTCAGTGGTTCAAAGTACTTTTGCTTTTTATTTTCTTGAGTATCATCATTATGTGGACATTTACCACTATTAATTTACTTGGATTCCCTTTAGATTATCAGCATAATGTATGGCAGTATATTTTGTTATCCGCGATTTTGGTCATGCTGTCTTTTGAAGGATATGCGCAAAAACAGCCGATGTACTTGAATTTTCGACCTCATGAACGTCTGGAAACAAGTCGTGATGAACAAGCATCGAAAGAAACCGGTGTTACTGACAAAACGGTAGATCCACAATTAGAAAAGAAGGTTGTGCAATTAATGGAAGATCAACGTTTGTATTTAAATCCCGATATCAGTCTGAGTGTTTTTGCGCTAGAATCAGGTTTTTCGAAATCGGATGTATCTTATTGCATCAATACTGTATTCCATAAAAATTTCAGTCAATTTGTGAATGAATATCGGGTACAGGAAGTATGTACGGCACTTGATCGAGGAGATCACAATCAATTTTCTTTGCTGGGCATCGCTATGAATGCAGGATTCAATTCAAAGGCAACATTTAATCGAGTTTTTAAAGAATTAAAACAAATGACTCCTTTGCAATATGCACAACAAGTAGAAATACGAAGGAGCGAAAAATAATTTGAAATTCAAGTAGAAAGCTCTATTTTGCGGGTATAAATGCAATCACAAATCAACTTGAATCCATGTACACACATATTGGTTATGGGTGTCTCTGGCTGTGGTAAAACCACTATAGCCAAACGATTATCTTCGTATTTTGATCTACCGTTTTTGGAAGGAGATGACTTTCATCCTGCAGAAAATATTGAGAAAATGTCTAGTGGTATTGCTTTGACCGATGAGGATCGAATTCCTTGGTTGGAGCGTTTGAATGCCGCTTGTTTACAATTTCCAAAAGGAGCTGTTCTAGCATGTTCGGCATTGAAAGAATCTTATCGAATGATGCTACATCAATCAATTTCTGAAATGATCGTTGTATTTTTAGAAGGTGATTTTGATATCATACACCAAAGAATTCAAGAAAGAACGGGACATTTTATGCCAGCTCATTTATTGCAAAGCCAATTTGAGGCATTGGAATTACCTAAAGAAGGTATATATATATCCATTGATCAATCCTTGGAGGACATGGAACAAGAAATTATCCAAAAAATCAATGATAGACAACAATGATGTTACATGAAATAGGCGTATTAGGATTAGGGGTTATGGGAAAGAGTTTGGCTCGGAATTTTGCCTCTAGAGGTATTCGTGTGTCCGTATTTAATATGCCCTTACCAGGTGAAGAAAATACTACCAAACAATTTGTAGAAGAATATGGCACCGATTCGTTTTATGGTGCGAGGGATTTGAAGGATTTTGTGGAATCCTTAAAGAAGCAACGATTGATTCTATTGATGATCAAGTCTGGTGATCCTGTAGATGAAATGATAGAAGCCCTGCTTCCATTCTTAGAGCCGGGTGATTCCATTATAGATGCTGGAAATTCTTTTTATAAAGACACACAAAGAAGATCCGCTTATCTTTCAAGTAAGGATATTCATTTCGTAGGTATGGGCGTGTCCGGTGGAGAAGAAGGCGCTTTAATAGGTCCTTCCATTATGCCTGCTGGAACGGATTTGTCAAAGGAGCGGCTTTTACCGCTATTAGAAAAAATTGCAGCGGTTGTTTATCATGAACCTTGTGTTCACTGGATCGGTACCGATGGAGCGGGTCATTTTGTAAAAATGGTCCATAATGGGATTGAATATGGAGATATGCAATTATTGTCCGAAGCTTACGGTATTTGCCGCTTTGCCGCGGGAATGGAAAATGCAGCCATTGCAGATCTTTTTGAGGAAAATCTGACAAATTTTCACGAAAGTTATTTGCTGTCGATCACGATTGATATTCTTCGTAAAAAAGAAAAGGATGACTATGTGTTGGACAACATATTGGATGTCGCCGGACACAAAGGAACGGGAATGTGGACCTCTAGAGAAGCCTTAGAAATGGGCGTAGCAGTACCGACAATTACTGCTGCGATGAATCAGCGAATCATTTCCTCTTATAAGCATATTAGGAATCAATTTTCTGAGAAAATGTTTCGATTAAACAATGTGATTCAACCTGAGATATTACAAAAAGTATTGGCTCCAGCCTTGTTAGCGGCGCGATTAGCTGCACATGCCGAAGGATTTCACTTAATGCAAGTTGCTTCTGATCGCTATCAATGGAATTTGAATCTAGAGGAAATTGCTAAGATTTGGCGCGGTGGTTGCATCATCAAGTCGTCGATGCTACCCATTATTGCAAAGGCCTATTATGATGCTTCCGAATCAGAGGAGGTAGAACGATTGGAGCATTTGTTTTTAGATGAGACCTATCAGATGCTGGTGAATAATAACATCGTGGCACTTTCTGGATTATTATCTTCCATCAAAATGGGTAGTGATTTGGCGACGCCTTGTTTGTCTGCAGCACATGATTATGTTCGATCCTTGGGATCGAAAAAACTGCCTATTAACATGATTCAAGCACAACGAGATTATTTTGGGGCGCATACTTATCGCACCATTGATAAACCGGAAATAGCTGTACATACAAATTGGAAATAATGGATTATTCGTTATTGTTGGCTTTTTTAGGTGGAGTAGGGGTGTTACTTCTGATGATTCTTGCCTTGAGAATCAATGCCTTTATTTCTTTATTGGTAGCAAGTATCACGGTGGGGATTCTTTCAGGAATGGAGTGGTCTACCATTGTTGATACGGTTATTGAAGGCATGTCTAATACACTCGGCTTTGTAGCAACCATTGTGGGGTTGGGTGCTATTTTTGGTGAAGTGTTACGTCAAAGTGGTAGTACAGAAAAATTATCCAGGGTCATATTGAAGTTGTTTGGATTGAAACGGTCACCCCTGGCATTGAGCATCTCCGGCTTTTTAATTGCTATTCCCGTTTTCTTCGATGTTGCCTTTATCATTTTGGTTCCAGTGCTCTATGCCTTGCAAAAAAGAACGAAGAAATCCCTTTTATACTTTGCGATACCATTACTGTGTAGTTTGGCGGTCACACATGCATTTATTCCTCCTACACCTGGACCGATTGCCGTAGCGGATATTTTAAACGTAGAATTGGGATGGGTGATTCTATTTGGATTTATTGTTGGAATCCCAACTACCTTGATCGCCGGTCTTGTTTTTGGGAAATTTATTGCTGGAAAAATACACGTTGAAGTACCAGAAGATATGCAGATTGAAATCGAGAAAAAAGAAGCCTTGGATCCCGATTTATTCTCGGTGCTCGCTTTAATCTGTTTACCTATATTATTAATTCTTTTCAATACTTTGAGCTCTGCTATTTGGAAAGATTATACTAGCTTTTGGTTATCATTCATCCAATTTGTTGGACATCCAATTATAGCTTTGATCATATCTACCTTATTAGCGATGTATCTCTTAGGCACTAGAATGGGCTTTACAAAGGATCAATTACAAGCTATGAGTGTCAGAGCTTTGGGCCCTGCGGGTATCATAATCTTGATAACAGGTGCAGGTGGTGTATTCAAGCAAATGTTGATCACCAGCGGTGCTGGGAAAATGTTGGCCGAACAATTTTCGGCCTTTAATATGACACCGATTTTAATGGCCTTTATCGTGGCTTTGATTATACGCTTAGTACAGGGATCTGCTACAGTGGCGATGATTACCGCCGCTGGTATTATGGCGCCCATTCTCGATTCGATTCCAACTTCCCCTATGGGCATGGCTTTGATCGTTTTGAGTATTGCAGCAGGAGCCAGCGGATTTTCCCATGTGAATGATAGCGGATTTTGGTTGGTCAATCGTTATCTAGGAATCTCCGAGTCAGACACCTTGAAAAGTTGGACGATGATGACAGGAATTTTGGCACTTTCCGCACTAAGTATCATCTTATTGTTAAGTCAAATTGTTTCTTAAATAGAAGGTGTATGCCTTCGTTTTATCTAGCTTCTCACTTTTAAACCTTAAAATATCCACCCAGTTCACTATCTTTAGGTAACACAAATATCCACGATGTTACGATTTGCGTATACCATCCTTTATGTAGAAAATGTTCCTGAATCTATAGAATTCTATGAACGTGCATTTGGCTTTAAAAGAAAGTTTATTACCGAAGAACAGGATTACGGCGAACTCTTGACAGGAGATACGGTTTTGTCATTTGCTAGCCTCGAATTAGGAAGGTCGAATATTGGTCAATCGATGCAGGCGAGTACAAATCAAAAGGACCCCTTTGCCATAGAATTAAGTTTTACCTCTTCTTCTATTGAAGATGATTTTGATCATGCGATCAAAGCAGGTGCCATTTTAGTCAATGCAATCAATGCAAAGCCTTGGGGACAACGAGTCGGTTATGTACGCGATAATAATGGATTTTTAATAGAAATATGCACACCAATGCAATGGTAAATACGTACGGGAGTATAGTCTAAATGACCGCCTTGTGAAATTTAATTTGGTATTTTTTATTGTTCGGCAAACAGGCAATTGTTTTACTTTGTTTGACTTGCGACAATAATTGATAATATTGATCTTTTACAGAATAAAGCTCATTATCTTTACTGAAATTAAATCTTACTTAATGCAATTATTTTTCTCCAGAGTGTTTATACTCTTGCTCTTTTGTTTTGTGAACGTCTCACTTTTTGCACAACAACCTACCTGGCGAACGTTTGACGAAACTAGAATTCAGGCTAGCAAACAATCCAGTCGTCAGATCATGCCTAATGTGTATAAGACGCAAGCAATATCATTTAAAAGTTTAAGAACGTATTTGAATGATCATTTGAATGCTAAATCAGATCAACTCATTTTTGAAGTTCCTAGGCCTGACGGGGAATCTGAGCATTTTGAAATAGCGCTTTCTAATGTGTTTTCAGATGGATTGGCAGCCAAATACCCATCGATTAAAACCTATAAAGGAACGAGTATAGATGGCACCGCTACGATTCATTTGGGGCTTTCGCCCAAAGGCTTTCATGCCATGGTTTTATCGAATAGAGGTAGCTATTTTATAGATAATTATTTACCCTCTAATCAGGATTTATACCAAGTGTATTTTAGAAAGGATTACGATCAGCAAACGGTATTTCAATGTCTAGTGGAAGATAGCGCCAATGAACTAATCGAAGAAAACAACAACTTGAATGTGTTGGCGGGAGATTGTCAATTAAGAAGATATCGTCTGGCCTTAGCTTGTACTGGAGAGTATGCTACCTTTCATGGCGGAACCGTCGAAAGCGTTTTGGCAGAATATGCTGTCGCAATGGCACGAGTCAATGGAATCTATGAGCGAGACAATGGTATTACAATGGAACTCATCGAGAATACGGATGATGTGATTTTCCTCAATGGTGCAACAGATCCATACACCAATAATAGTGGTGGTACGATGTTAGGAGAGAATCAAGCGACTTTGGATGATATTATTGGTCCAGCCAATTATGATATAGGTCATGTTTTTAGTACAGGTGGCGGTGGAATTGCTGGTCTTCAAACACCCTGTGGAAATGGAAAAGCGAGAGGAGTTACGGGTTTAGGAAGTCCTGTAAATGATCCCTTTTATGTAGATTACGTCAGTCATGAAATAGGGCATCAATTTGGTGCCAATCATACACAAAATAACGATTGTAATAGAAATAACGCGACGGCCATGGAGCCGGGAAGTGCAAATACGATTATGGGGTATGCGGGTATTTGTTCTCCGAATACCGCCAATAACAGTGATGATCACTTTCATGCCATTAGTATACAAGAAATAGCGAATTTCATTGTCTCAGGAAATGGAGCAACCTGTGCAGAATATGTTGACATAGAAAACGCAGCTCCAGAAATCTCTGTAGAACATAGTATGTACAATCTGCCAATTGGTACGCCGTTCAAACTAGAGGCAATGGCAACGGATGCAAACAATGTAGATTTAAGTTATTGTTGGGAACAAATGGATAATGAGGTTGCTACGATGCCACCGGTTAACACTAATGATCGAGGTCCAGCATTTATTTCTAGACCTCCTGTACCTGAACCATACCGTTATTTTCCAAATATCATTGCGATTATAAACAACCAAATTCCTACTTGGGAGGTAGTTCCTTTTGTGGAGCGTGAGATGTCCTTTATTTGTACGGTTCGAGATAACAATGCTATCTTGGGTTGTACCGATGAAGTCATGGTAGATCTCAACTTCAATGAGGACGCAGGTCCATTTTTAGTCATGCATCCGAATACGAATGTGACATGGAATTCTGCTGATACTGAAGAGGTAACTTGGGATGTTGCTGGTACGGCAGATGCACCAGTTTCTTGTGCATTGGTGGATATATATTTATCCATTGACGGTGGATTTACCTACCCTATATTGATCGAAGCGCAAGTAGAAAATGACGGAAGTCATAATATTGTAGTACCAGGTGTAAATACGGATGACGCACGAATCATGGTAAAATGTTCGGATAATATCTTTTTCGACATTTCCGATGAGGATTTTACGATTAAGTCTCCATTTTCCATCAGTTTGAGCAAAGAAGAAAGCTCCTTTTGTGAAGCGGGGATTGATTCTGTGATATTGAATACAGAAGCTTTTGATGGATTTGATGAATCACTCAGTGTAGCCTTTTTAAATGTACCAGATGGTGTGAATATAAGCGCTTCCAATGATCCGATCTCTCCACCAGAAAGTAGTACCATTTATATAGAAAACGTCAATGCGATCCCAGGCACTTATCCAATCACGGTTCAAGTGATAAGCTCCGTGATCACATTGGAACAGACAATAGAAATTGATGTGATTTCGAGTACCATTATCGCACCGGTACCTCAAACACCGGAGAACGGAGCGACAGATATAATGACCGATATAGAATTATTTTGGAATGCAACAGATCATGCAGAATCATACGAAATTGTTATCAGCACAAGTCCTGATTTCTCAGTAGCACCAGCCATTATTAATATCCTAAATGGAAGTCTATCCACATCCATTTCAGGTTTAGAGGAAGGAACAGTGTATTATTGGAAAGTTCAGGCTAGCAATGCATGTATCGATGGCCCAGATTCAGAAACGTATGCTTTTCAAACAGCACAATCTAGTTGCCAATTGATCGCAGCCAATGATTTGCAAATTGAGATTCCTGCAAATTCTAATGCTGTCATTAATCATCAGATTGATGTAAGCGGTATCAGCTTTTTTGATTTCATACGGGTTTCTTTTGATATGGATCATACTTGGCTGGGAGATATTAAAACCACCATTACCTCTCCACAAGGTACAGAAGCAATTTTATTTGATCAGATCGGTGTTCCAGCTAGTCAATATGGTTGTGATCAAGATGATATGATTCTTCAATTTTTTGATAGTTCCATTAATACGGCAGAGGAACTGGAAGAAACCTGTGGAAATTTTGCAGATAATTACCAAAGTGTCGATCCACTCTCCATATACAATGAGGAAAATGTCAACGGCGTCTGGGATATTGAAATTCAAGACTTCTTCGCCCAAGATGGAGGAGAATTGGATTCTTGGGCTCTTGAATTTTGTACCGTTGGGATTAATACAGATGCCATCTTATCACATAACCCATTGGTCCTAAATCAAGGAGCAACTAAGAATGTATCGAAAATTCATTTGGATATGGCAAACAGTGCCGATGATATAACGATGTTTACCATTCGATCCTTACCGGCACACGGAATGTTAGAAGTAGATTTGGAAAATGATGGAAGCTTTGAACAAGTGTCGATCGGAACTATATTTAGCGAACAGGATATTTCCGACAACTTAATCCGATATACCCATGATGGAGGAGATGAAATGATGGATGCATTCTTCTATGATGCTCTAGACGAAAATAACGGATGGTCAAACCAAGAAAAATTTGATATTCAGATCAGCGATGGCAGTCTTACAGCTTTCGCGGTGATTACGGAAGATATACTTTGTTTTGGTGGACACAATGGAATTATAAGTGTAGAAGTGGTCGGAGGACTTGAACCATACCAGTACAGTATTGATGGACAGAATTTTCAAGATGAATCGATTTTTACGAATCTAACAGCAGGAGATTATGAGATTACCGTATTGGATGCGAATGGTCAAGAGGTATTGACTGATCTTTTGAAGCTGGTAGATCCAGATCCAATCATAGCTACATCCAATTTAGACTTTTATAATATAGAAGTCGATGCTGAGGGTGGTACACCGGGATACACCTACAGTTTGGATGGACAAAATTACCAAGAAAGTAATGTTTTTGTGAAACCAGGAAATGGTTCTTATACCGTATTTGTCAAAGATGCCAACGGTTGTATAGAATCAGCTTTTATTACCGTAGATATTGCGGCACTTGAGTTGGGATTAAATGTAACGGCAGAAGTAGAATGTTTTGGTGACCAAACAGGAGCCATACAGACGACCGGTGTAGGAGGGTATGAACCTTACGAATACAGTATTGATGGCAACAATTTCAGCGATCAAAACACCTTCGAAAATCTACCCGCCGGTATGTACACGATGTATATTCGAGATGCAGGAGGTTTAATTACAACGGCAGAAATTACTATTGACAGTCCAGAGCAAATTATCTTGAATGGAAATTTTGCCAATAATGTGTTGAACCTGGATGGAATGGGTGGAACGGGGAACTTAGAGTACAGTATTGATGGAACCAATTATGGCTCAGAACAGTCATTCGATGACTATGGTGTGCAACCATTTACTGCTAATGTGCGCGATGAAAATGGATGTATTGTTTCCGTGGAATTAACGCCTTTATATGCGGAGTTGGATGTTGATGAGATTGAATGTTTTGGCGATAATAATGGTCGTATCGAATCAATGACGCAAGGAGGATCTACGATGGGTTACGAATACAGTTTAGATAACGTTTCTTTCCAGAGTGAACCAGTATTTGATGGATTGACTCCGGGTGACTATACGGTTTATATCCGAGATGATGCCAATAATACATATACTTCTGAGCAAATAAGCTTGATCGAACCAGAAGAACTAACGGCAACCGTTTCATTTGATGGTAACGATCTGATTACGGTCATGGCCGAAGGTGGAACGGGAACGATATTCTATAGTTTTGATGGAGGTTCCACATTCAAGGATATTAATACCTACACCTGGATGGGAGAAGATGCGTTGATCATTTATGTAAAGGATGCCAATGGATGTGAGATTGAATTGAATTATTCGGTGGTCAATAATAAAGAATTGGAAGCATTGGATTGGAAGATTTATCCTAATCCGGCCAACGACCAGCTGACCATCCAATGGTCAGATCAAGCAACAGCTGGAAAGTGGGATGTTTTATTATTGAATCATTTAGGACAAAAGGTCATGGAAAAACAATGTGATCAAAATACCATGACGATGTCTACACTTAACTTACCAGAAGGATTATATCATGTAATGATAACGCATGAATCACAACGATTTAGCCAAAAAGTAGTGATTGTGCATCCATAAAATAGATCTAGCTATTTTACGATAAAAAAAGGAAGTGCTGATTTCAGCACTTCCTTTTTTATTATTCAATCTTTCGAAAAGAAACCGTAGACTATCAATGTTGCATACAACGACCAATATTCGTCAGTTATAAGCATACATCGTATTAGATCGATTCGATAATTCCGTTTAATGTCGGACTTGGTCGCATCGCTGCATATGTTTTTTCTGAAGATGGAGCGTAATACCCGTCCAAATCAACAGGACTTCCCTGTGCATCGACCAATTCTTGAAGAATAACGGCTTCATTCGCCTTTAAATCAGCAGCCACCTTTGCAAATTTAGATTTTAATGAAGGATCTTCATCTTGCTCAGACATCGCTTCTGCCCAATACATCGCTAGGTAATAGTGACTACCTCGATTATCGAGTTCATTGACCTTACGAGAAGGCGATTTATCATTTTGTAAAAATTCTGCGGTCGCTTTATCCAAGGCTTCACCCAATAAGATGGCACCTTTATTATCAAAGCTATTTCCTAGATGATCCAGTGATACCGCCAATGCCAAAAACTCACCTAATGAGTCCCATCTCAAGTGTCCTTCTCCAGTAAATTGCTGCACGTGTTTTGGAGCAGAACCTCCTGCTCCCGTTTCAAACAACCCACCTCCATTCATCAACGGAACGATCGACAACATTTTTGCACTCGTACCAACTTCTAAGATTGGGAATAAATCGGTGTTATAATCTCTCAATACATTACCCGTAACAGAAATCGTATTCTTTCCATCTTTGATACGCTCCAGAGATAGTCGAGTTGCTTTAACAGGAGACAAAATATGAATCTCCAATCCAGATGTATCATGTTGAGGTAGGTAGGCCTCTACCTTCTTAATCAATTGGGCATCATGAGCACGGTTTTCATCCAACCAAAATACAATAGGATCACCTGTAGCACGTGCTCTGTTAACAGCTAATTTTACCCAATCTTGCACGGGTAAATCTTTTACCTGACAAGCTCTCCAGATATCTCCAGCTTCTACGGCATGTTCCATGACAACATTACCCGAAGTATCAATAATTTGAACGGTCCCATCGGATGCAATCTGGAAGGTTTTATCATGCGAACCATATTCTTCTGCTTTCTGTGCCATCAATC
Organism: Saprospiraceae bacterium; assembly: GCA_020628475.1. Lineage (GTDB taxonomy): Bacteria > Bacteroidota > Bacteroidia > Chitinophagales > Saprospiraceae > JAHDFB01. The sequence continues at coordinate 47,219 of JAHDFB010000005.1, forward strand.
CTACATTAGGAACAGAGCCCATGGTGGTTGGGTCAAACGCTCCGTGTTCTTTACAGAAGTCGATCGTTTCTTGGTAAATACCCGCATAGCTACTGTCCGGAATTACCGCTTTCGCATCTTTTGTATGTCCATTTTTATCCCACATCTGACCGGAAGTCCGAATCATGGCAGGCATGGATGCATCAATAATCACATCACTTGGTACATGAAGATTGGTAATGCCTTTATCCGAATTCACCATCGCCACATCTGGACGACTGGCAAAACAAGCTTCAATATCTGCTTCAATGGCTGCTTTTTTATCCGCTGGCAGTTCATCTAATTTTGATAGTAGATCGCCAAAACCATTGTTGACGTCCACACCGATTTCCTCTAAAACATCACCGTGCCTATCAAAAACCTGATCGAAGAAAACGCGCACAGCATGCCCGAAAATAATCGGATCTGAAACTTTCATCATCGTTGCCTTCATGTGCAGCGAAAATAAAACATCCTGCTCTTTAGCATCAGCGATTTCTCGTTCCAAAAATGCAAGAAGTGCCTTCTTACTCATGAAGCTAGAATCCATGATTTCACCTGCCAAAATAGCAATGCCTGACTTCAAAGTCGTTTTTGTTCCGTCAGCAGCAGTATGTACGATATCAACCGTGGTATCTTGATCAAAGGTGACAGATAATTCGTTATTTCTGAAATCACCAGAATCCATAGTAGCTACGTGCGATTTGGAATCTGCTGTCCACGCACCCATTCTATGTGGATGTTTACGCGCATAAGCCTTCACGGGTTTTGGCGCTCTTCGGTCAGAATTCCCTTCTCGCAATACTGGATTTACCGCACTACCTTTCACTTTGTTGTAACGTGCACGAATCTCTTTTTCCTCTTCCGTCTCCGGATCTTCAGGAAAGTCAGGAATCGCAAATCCTTTTGCTTGTAATTCTTCAATTGCTGCGATCAATTGTGGTACCGAAGCACTGATATTTGGCAACTTAATGATATTTGCCTCTGGCTTTTTTGCCAACGCACCCAATTCACCTAGATCATCTGAAACGATTTGATCTTCTTGTAGGTAATCTGGAAAAATCGCCAAGATTCTTGCCGCCAACGAGATGTCTCTCGTTTCAACTTTTACATCTGCTGAAGAGGTAAAAGCTTGTACAATTGGCAGGAAAGAATGAGTTGCTAAAAAAGGAGCCTCATCCGTTTTCGTATATATTATTTTCTGTGTACTCATCGTCTTGAATTTATGAAGCAGCAAAAATAATTGTATGTCATCAGTTATTATAATTATTACTCTGTTAATCTTTTAAAGAAGATCAACTGTTGACGAGTCATTGAAAACCTGTGTCCGTTGATATACAATTTCTAATTGAATAACATTTTGGTCGATTATTGGAACAAATAGTCATGTTGAGACGTCTCAAAAACATATTTGATACGTTCAGATACGAAATTGAGACTCAAAAACTTCACATGGTATTCAATTTTGACTCGACAAACCAATTATGCAAATTTGAAAATGTAAACATGCGAAAACAACTGATTAGGTCATTGCAAAAAATGACTTCCTCCATCCAATCAAAAGATCTACGCCCATTCTTTATGAATACCAATACTTGGATCAGCTTTATCGTAATTCTACTTAGTTTGATACCGAGTCTGACGCATGCTAAAACCACGGAAATATTCTTTCAAGTGGATATGACCGCCATTCAAGGTCCGATAACAACGGTCGCTGTTCGGGGCGCTATGGCACCACTTTCTTGGGAAACCGATTTCCAGTTAAAAGATGAAGATCAAGATGGTATATACACCGGACGGATAAGCATCGATTCACCGTATCGATATCTACGTTTCAAATTTGTTCTAAATGGACTGTTTGAATTGGAAAATGGGGATAATCGAATGATGGATCTTCGAGACTACCAATCGGTAATTTACCAGTATAATCGATATTACGCCCTTGATCAAGGGACTTTAGATGCTATTCGATTTAGCCCGGAACAAATCGAAGAAGATATCCGAGTCCTTCAAGCGACCTTGGAGTACATTCATCCTGGACTATATAATTATCAAAGTAAGTCCGAGTTTGTGGAGGCCCTGTCGACATTGGAGGCTGATATGAAAAGCAATCCGAGTCTTCAAAATGTCTATTGCAAAATCTCCGAATTTATAGCCAATATCCGCTGCTCACATACTTTCAGCAACCCTTACAATCAGAAGCACCGCATACAACAAGCTTTTTTCTTCCAAGAGGATAAACTGCCCTTGACCTTTACTCGCGCTGATCGTCAGTTCTTGATCGATCGTTTCGTTACGGACAATCCGCAGATTTCGAAAGGTTTAGAAATCGAAGCGATCAATGGAGTGCCCATGTCGACCATTATGGAATCATTGGTCCCGTTCATCGCAGCGGATGGAAGTAATCATGAAAAGAAGTGGCAGCGATTAACCATGTCCGGCCAGGCCAAGGTTGAATTGTTTGATCTGTATTATCCATTGGTATATGGTTCTTCAGGTCGATTCCAATTACGCTTGAAAGATTACGTCAAGGATACCGTTTACACGACGGAGGTGCGTGCCATCACTAAATATGAACGTGATCAAGGATTGCAGCAAAAATATCCAGATTTCACAACGGATTTCGAATCCGGCCTCTCTTTTGAAATTATGGAAGGCCGACTTGGAAAAATGACGATAAATAGTTTTGCCAATTTTAATTCCGATTATAATTTTGAGGCCTTTGTTCAGTCTTCCATTCAACAAATGAAGGATCAGAATATCGAGCATTTTGTGATTGATATTCGTCAAAATGAAGGAGGTAATTCGGATCCGATGGAGTATTTGTTGGAGCAGATTTTACAAGAAGAAATTATCGTGCAACCCGTCCGAAGTACTACGGCCTATAAGAAAATCCCCGATACGATCCGCCCTTACATTACGACCTGGGATAAGCGGGTGTACAATCAAGGCTGGAAGGTTCAAAAACAGGGTAATCGAGAGTATAAGCTACGGTCCATTTTATCAGGTAGGAAAAAGCGATACAAACCATCCAAACAAGGATTCAAAGGCAAGGTTTATCTTTTGGTCAGCGCAGAAAATAGTTCGGCGACTCATATCATGGCCACTTATGTCAAAAGGCATCAATTGGCTACGATCATTGGCCAGGAGACGGGTGGGAATCAGAAAGGATTAAATGCTGGAGTTTTGTTTTTTACGACCTTACCCAATACCCAAATAGAGCTGGATATTCCGGTTTATAACATACAATTGGGCGCCGTTGGAGAAAATACCCGAGATGGAGGTATATTACCTGATTATACGGTGGTACGAGAAGCTCGAGATATTGCTTTAGGTATCGATCCAGAATTGAAAAAAGTATGGGAGCTTATAGATAATGAAAAATAGGGGGACAGCCGGGCTATGCATGGTATCGCTAGGCTCATCCCTTCCGTTGGTCGGGACCGTCTCCCTTGTCGCCGGCCATTACTATCCCTGTCCCGTTGAGTTTGATGATGATTTTAATGGTTGGTCCTACTGAAAGGGAGATGATGTCAGCTAGTTGCCTAAGCATGGTTGGTGTCTAGATGATCATTCATCCCTTAACCATTTTCCAAATGTATCTAATGCAGCCTTATTTTCATGTAACCAGTTAGCGGCAGCTTGATCCGAACTTTGACGGATATACTTGCAGTAAGTTTTAAAATGATCACTCTTGACTATATCATAGAAAAAAGGAACATAGAAATTATCCCAAATATCAGAATCCTCACTAGATTCCATTTCGCCAAGAAGCGTAAAAAGTGATTCCGTATTTTCAATGAATAATTCTTCATTGGACTTTCCTTCATTTTTTTCAAGATATTTGGACGACGCTAACATTGAAATCATTAATTCTATGGATGCATATTTACTATCATTATTTTCTAGAATACTGATATTGATCGTATTGGATTCTTTATCGTCTTTCGAAGCTCCTTTATCAAAATTATGTTGAAGTCTTGCATACACATCTGCAGATCTAGATGAATTAGGTTCCAACAATAAAAAATAGTGCATGGCTAGTAGGGTCTGAACCGGATTATCGATGGCCTCGTGAATATTGGCCAACATGAGGTGACTCGTTGAATGATATACATTGTTCTCAATAGCTTTTAAGACATAATGCTCGGCTTCTTGAAAGTTACTCTCATTATAATAATTTAGAGCTAAATTATAATACAATAAGTAATGAGCCCCCACCGCATTGATTGCTGTCTTGAAGACTTCTTTTGATTTTTCCGTTTTTCCGAGTAGATCTAGTGCGGATCCTTTTGTTAGATAAGCCTCTAGTAAATTTGTCGAATTAGATTCAATCACATTGTCAGAATACTCGATAGCTTTTTTGTACTTTCCTAGAGAAAAGTAACTAAGTGCCATTTCATAATGAACTAAGGTAGATTCGGGATCTATTTTTTGGGCTTTTTTATATACTTTAATGGCCTCTTTATAATCTCCATTATCGTGATATTTAATCCCCTCCATCACCAATTCATCGATGGTTGACTGAGCCATGATTTGAGAGATGAACAATAGAAATACGAAAAGAAGTTGGATTTGTTTATTCTTTATACTTTACTAATTACAAAAGCTTAGGATATCGTCATAACCCGGGTTTTCTGCATTGTTGCTTACCGTCAATGTAAGATTGGGAGAGTTTTCCAAGGCCTTTTTGATACCACAGAAATCTTTCAGTAAAAAATTATTCTGGATGATCAATTCGGTACCAATCGATTCTAGATTTTCTAACAAATCTAGATTCGATAGATGATATAGATTGACCAATGCCATTTCTTCCTCAATGGTATGAAGGTGCCGGAGAACGTCAAAGTTTTGAAGACCTTCTTCATCCAAACTAAAGTTTTCTAAGGAAGTCATATTGGGCATTTCAGGTATTTGTTGAATATCATTTTGGTACATGATGAAAGATTCTGATACCTGTAGAGCGGCCAAATCGTTCAGATCTTTGATGCCATAACAAAAGCTAAAATTGAGGGTTTCGACCGATTCTAGCTTGGAAAGATGGCTGAGACCTTGGATTCTACTATTGGTTATGCCCAGTATTCCTTTGATGACTTTGACATTACTCAAAAAATCCAATTGTTCGATATCGGAGTTGATAATGATGACATTACCATGAATAGTGTCCAAATCTCCTAGATCAATCTCTGTGAAATCAGTGTTGGAACTTATATGAATACCGTTTTTATAAGGATTTTCTGGTTCTATAGGCTCTGCACATGAACTTATGAAGATCGCCCAAATTGCAACAAAAAAGAATCGTTTTTTCATCGTTTAATGTTTATTTATGAAACGAATGCTGCATCAAGGAGATAAAAGCGTTTAATACAGAGAAAGGTCTTCTTCATCGTCGAGTGGCTCGGCTTTCACAATGGCACAGTTGGAAACAAGATCATGCAGACACTGTTGTTTTTCGGTGGTGAAGAATAATATAAACCCAATTCCCAGTGTCAATACATTTAAGAGATTTCCAAAAAATCGTCCGGTTGCTTGTCCGAAACTAACCTCATTGCCATCCAAACTCACGGTTTTTATTTTCATGGCTTTCTGACCGACTGTGGCTTGTGAAGCACCACTTTGTTGTAAGGCCCAATACAGCCAACCAGGGAGAATAGGAATAATAAGACTTGGAATTGAAATGATGAGAACATCAATGATTCGGGCCACAAAGCGATCTCCAAAACTGGCTAATTCGTAATGCACGACACCATCACCAACACGGATTTCTAAAGTTTTTTGCATAGTATTAATAAATTATGATTTCTTTAAAAGTACATAAAATTTCTCAATTGCAACAGATCGAAAAGTTTCTATTCTTTGAGGCGACTGGGCTCTATAAAGTTAATGGACATCTTTAGAGGAGTTGTATCTTGGTTATTTGTGTAAAGAAGAAGCTGATTGTCTGGAGTATTTGGATCCCCTTCCACGATGCCAAAGGTGTAGAATTGATCGATATTTTTTTTCTTCTTCAGATCGTGCATGAAAATGGTATCATTGCGCATCGTATAACGACCGCGAAGTTGTTTCATAGGTTCATCAATCTGCACATAGGCAAATTTTCCGTTTTTCATATAGACGATGCTTTGAACATGCATTATATCCTGTGTATTTACGGCAACAAGTGCTTGTCCTAAGTGAAGGTTAGTGATGTACTTCTGAATACCGGGTTTAGCAGCAGAATAAATAATGCCAAAAACAATAATTCCAAGAAAAATTAAAACATAATTTCTTGATTTATTTTTGTAGTTTTCTTTCAATGCGCGGTTCAATTGAAAGATAAATACAACTATGATCATACAGATCAGCACTAGGATCAACGATGCCATATTGTATGTTTTTTTAGATTATTGATATACATTAATTTTATTAATAATTAAGATGGTTCTATTCTTTAAGGCGGCTCGGTTCTATGAAATTAATGGACATCTTTAAAGGAATTGTATCTTGGTTATTTGTGTAAAGAAGAAGCTGATTGTCTGGAGTATTTGGATCCCCTTCCACGATGCCAAAGGTGTAGAATTGATCGATATTTTTTTTCTTCTTCAGATCGTGCATGAAAATGGTATCATTGCGCATCGTATAACGACCGCGAAGTTGTTTCATAGGTTCATCAATCTGCACATAGGCAAATTTTCCGTTTTTCATATAGACGATGCTTTGAACATGACTTAAATCCTGTGTATTTACGGCAACAAGTGCTTGTCCTAAGTGATGTTTGGCCCGATACATTTGGATGCCTGAATTCGCAGCTAAATACATAAACCCAAGAATAACAATTCCTAGAAAAGTCAAAACGTAATTTCTTGTTTTGTTTTTGAAATCCTCATTCAGTGCTCTGGATAACTGATAGATAAATATGACCATCACAGTTATAAAAAGTAGAAGAATCAATAAGGCAATGATTCCAACTGTGAATGCCATAATGGAAGCAGGATTCGAATGTACCGTATAAATCATGGGCGTATTTTTTGTTCGTTTGAGTCTAAATATACAGAAAATCGCATGTAGTGTTTTCTATGCTCGAAATTTTCAACCAATATAATAGATCATGGTGTAGGGTATGATGTAAGGGTAGAAGCTGAGTTAAATCAATAAGCTCGGATATTATGGGATAGGGATGGGAAGGAATTTCCGTCAGGAAATGTCCGTAGGACGGAGTGCAACGAACTCCTGGAACAGCCCGACCTTGATCGCATCCATCAAGAGGCGATCGAGGGATCCCCCCAAAATATACTAAGAGGTGTACAGAGATTTATTTATTTTTGCGTTATGGTAAAGATTGATCAAGTAGATTTGGGAGCATTTCCGCTATTGCTAGCTCCGATGGAGGACGTGAGTGATCCGCCTTTTCGCGCCTTGTGTAAGGAACAGGGCTGTGATATGATGTACACCGAATTTATCTCGGTGGAAGGGCTGATACGCGATGCGACCAAGAGTGTACAGAAACTTGATATCTATGACTATGAACGTCCGATCGGAATCCAAATTTTTGGTGCTGAACTGGACTCAATGATGCGTGCCGCGGAGATCGTTGAAGAAGCACAACCAGAAGTTTTGGACATTAATTTTGGCTGTCCGGTCAAGAAGGTGGTCAGTAAAATGGCTGGTGCTGGTATCTTACAAGATCTAGATAAGATGGTCAAGTTGACTGATGCGGTTGTAAAAAGCACTTCACTACCTGTAACGGTAAAAACTCGATTGGGCTGGGATGAAAATACGAAGTACATAGAGGAGGTGGCAGAACGACTTCAAGATGTGGGAATCAAGGCTTTATCTATACATGGACGCACACGAAAGCAAATGTATAAAGGCGAAGCGGACTGGACCTTAATCGGGAAGATCAAGGAAAATCCGCGCGTTCATATTCCGATTTTCGGAAATGGAGATATCAACTCTCCGCAGAAAGCGGTAGAATACAAAAATCGATACGGTGTCGATGGTATCATGATCGGTCGTGCAAGTATCGGTTATCCATGGATATTCCGAGAAATTAAACACTACATGGCAACTGGTGAAATCTTACCTCCGCCATCTATAGATGAGCGTGTCGATGCGGCAAAACGTCATTTGGAATTTAGCCTGCAGTGGAAAGGACCGAAATTGGGCGTTGTAGAAATGCGTCGACATTATACTAATTATTTCAGAGGTTTTCGGGACATCAAACCGATTCGTTCTAAATTAGTCACGGAATATGATCCGGCGACTATTTTTGACATATTGGAATACATCCGTGATAAATATAGCCAAAACGAACTTGCCCAAATCTAAGACCGACCGTGCTTTTTGACATTGAACCATACGAAAGGAAGATATTCAGCCTATTAAGTGAGGCTGCGAAAGAATTGAATGTACCAGCCTACATTGTAGGAGGATATGTTCGGGATCGAATATTAGCAAGACCTTCAAAAGATCTAGATGTTGTCTGTGTCGGTAGCGGAATTGAATTAGCTCAGCAATTGGCAAGTAAATTGAGACCCATTCCTCGATTGGTCGTGTATCAACGTTTCGGAACAGCCATGCTCAAGCACAAAGAGTTGGAAATTGAGTTTGTTGGAGCGCGTAAGGAATCCTATCGTCCAGATTCAAGAAAACCGGCAGTAGAAGAAGGCTCCTTACAAGATGATCAAAATCGACGTGATTTTACCATCAATGCTTTAGCGGTCAGTTTGAATGCTCGGGATTACGGAAGTATTATCGATCCCTTCAATGGTTTGGAAGATCTCAATAATAAGCGCATTGTTACACCGCTCGAACCGGGAAAGACCTTTTCTGATGACCCATTACGCATGTTGCGTGCCATTCGATTTGCCACGCAGCTTCAGTTCGACATTGATCCAAAGACTTTCCAAGGAATACGACAGTATGCCGGTAGGTTAAAGATTATTTCCAAAGAGCGTATTGCGACGGAGTTGAATAAGATTATCTTATCGCCGAAGCCATCAATCGGCTTTAAATTGCTGGAAGAATCAAACTTATTACAACAATTTTTTCCAGAATTGACAGATTTGAAAGGAGTAGAGGTTCGAGATAAGCAAGCGCATAAGGATAATTTTTATCATACGCTGGAAGTACTGGACAATATATCGAAGGAAACGGATGACCTATGGCTTCGATGGGCGGCTATCATGCATGATTTAGGTAAAAAAACGACCAAGCGTTTTCAGAAAGGACATGGGTGGACCTTTCATGGACATGAGGTGATCAGTGCTCGATTGGTACCGAAAATCTTTAAACGATTGAAATTACCACTAGATCATAAAATGAAATTTGTTCAGAAAATCGTGGGTCTGCATCACCGTCCTATTAGTTTGACCAAGGATAATATCACAGATTCTGCTATTCGACGGCTATTGTTTGATGCGGGTGAAGATATTGATGCTTTGATGATCATGTGTAAGGCAGATATTACCTCTAAAAATGAAGCAAAACGACTTCGATTTATCGCTAATTTTGATTTGGTGCAAGAGAAGTTGATTGAGATAGAGGAGAAGGATAAAATCCGGAATTGGCAACCACCGATTTCGGGTGAACATATCATGGAACATTATTCAATTCAACCATCTCGAGCGGTTGGTATGATTAAAACGGCCATTCGTGAAGCCATTTTAGATGGTAAAATCCACAATGATTTCGAGGAGGCCCATGCTTATATGTTAGAAATAGGAGCTGGGATGATCGAGGCTTCTAAGAACCTATAAGTTGCTGAAGACGAGCCGATAGAACTTCAGAACCAATGTAGCCTTGAGCCATGAGGTAATACTGATCTCCTTTTTTAGCGATGACCGTAGGAAAACTTCTTGCATGGAGTGCTTGTGCCTGTTGGAAGTCTTGTTTAACCGCCAATTTCATCTCATCGGATTCAAAGCGTTCTGTAAATTTCGTCTGATCGATGCCATATGTTGCGGCGAGTTCTGCAAAGGTGTTGCTGCGCAGAGGATGTTTGTTTTCTGCATAGAATGCAGCTTGTACATCTTTGAAGTACTCGAAGCTTTTATCCGGTTGAAATGTTTTGAATGTGCATATAGCCCGACAGCTGGGTTCGGTATCATAGGTTATTGAAGCATCATCCAGAATATCAAACTTAAAGTTTTGACCGCTAGCTTTATGTACTTCTTCCCAATGTTCTCGAAGGAAATCTCGAAGATTGGTCATGGATTCGGTATTATATGGTCGTAATCCACCCATGATCAACTGCACATCGACTTGATCCTTCCACTGTTCGAGAAAGGTGGAGAGTTCTGGAGAAAAGCCATAGCACCAAGAACACATAGGATCTCCGACATAGATTATAGTGATTTTTTCTTGAGCGTTCATAGATTGCGTCATGAGAATAAGTAAAAGGAGCATAATGCGCATAGCCAATACATGTAATATAGTAAGAAGACAAAAAAAAGAGAATACTGTTTCCAATATTCTCTTTTATTATTAATCAAATTTAATTTTTTAGTCAAAAAGACCTTCGTAGGAGTTGTCGCCGTCTCCCGATCTTTCGATAGGGTCCATATCTGGAATTTCATCAAGGTCTAAAACGTCATCGTGTTGTTCTGCTCCACCCATTAAAAGTAGACTACTTCTTTTTTCGTATTCTTCGAGCATTTTAAGTCCTTGCTCTTCGAAGACACCGCTTTGAAGATCGATGGAGTCCATAAATGAAGAAGACATTTCCATGAATTGTTCCATTTCACCTACCTTATTTGCTACATCGTCCGCAATGTGTTCCATGGCCTGATCAAACATAGCCCGCTTATCTTTATCACCACTGATGATGCTCATCGCTGATTTCATCGCAGAGTGTGATGTCTTAATGGCTTTGTATTCCACCTCTTTTACCGCCACCTGATCTTTGGTATCTTCCAATAAGATTTCGGAATTGGAGTACATTTTTGTCAATACCTTGTGCAGGATTGTCATTCGTTTGTGTAGTACCGCATATTTTTTGTTACTCTCTTTTAGGCGAGCTGCTTTTCTTGTATTTAAGGTAAGGGCAGAAGCATTTCCTTGTTCTTTCGCTTTTTTAGCAATCAGTAGATTCTGCTTGATATCGGCGTTGTTATTTTTGATCAAATCATTGATTTTTCGCATTTGACCGCGAAGAGATCCGATTTGTTTGCTCATTTTCTGAAGATTATCTTCTAGATCACCGATATAATTTTTAAGTATCCCAATAGGGTCGATGGTAACAAAAATGGATGTTATTTTTCGCATCACACTTTTGTACATATATCCGACTACTGCTCTTACTTTAGGATCTAAAGCCATATAGATCAGTAGACCAAGAACAAGCACACTGATAATTAAACCAATCGTGGAAGTTACGAAAGTGATTAAAGTAGGAATTCCAATAGCAAAAATACCATAAGCTAGTGCTGCTAAAATTCCGATTAGAAAAATGGCTCCAGTTTTTCCCTCTGGCCTTTGCCAAAATGATTTTTGTTTAAATGTGTCGTTATTTAAGGGGTTTGATACCGCCATAATGTATTAAATTTTATAAGTATTGTTCAAATAGTTCAACATCCGCTTTGATTTTTCCTTCGAAATGGTCGTAGGAATCCACAAAGTTTTTGGTCACGTTTTCTAATTTGACGCGTTCTTTTTCCATGTTCGCATCAAATTCAAGCAGTTTTGTTTCGTATAATTTAATTTCTGCCTTTAGTTTTTCAATTTTTTGTTTGTGATTGCTGATTTTTTGTTTGATGGCTTCCATCTTATCAGCTCGATTAGTAACCTTATCAGCTCGTTGTCTTTTGAGGGCATCGGCAAAACTTTCTCGCTGAGCAGAAAGAACATTTAAATAATGTCTGGCGCCTTTGCGAAAAGCATCTTTGGTAAATCCCATGGTCTTTGCAGTCGTGAAAGCTGATTTGAAAGCTGTTTCCTCATCGATATCCATAGACAACAAGGTACTCACGGAATGCATAAATTTAAGGTAATCAAAGCCTTCTAAGTGGTTTTCTTTTATTGCTTTAACCAGTGCATCTGTCGACCGCTTATCCAGATCACTATTTACACCCATTAATTTTTTTATGTCAATTGCTGCCATTGGTCACTAAATTAGAATATATCTATGTAAAACAGGCAAATTACGATAAAAGCATTCAAAAAAAACTGATTTTTTTCCATGTGAGGGCTAGAATATCGACTAATGGCCATATTGGGGCTACCGATGACAATCTGTACATTATTAAACATATTGTGAAATAATTTAATATGTGGCACGGTGTTTGCAACTAAGATAATTACTTGTGATATTCATATTCTTTTAAAACGTCTTTGATCGCATTCTTAATATATTAATTGTAAGTGTATTATATATTGTAGATAATTTTAATATATTTGCATACTTCATGTTTGTCCCAAAACAGATAACTATTAAATAAATCATTTACCTAGTTAAACAGATTTATATGCATTTTAAACTCCCAAAGTTTAATATGCAACTACTTAAACAACTAAACCGATTTTATGCGCAGCTTTATTCTGGCATGTATTTTCGTTATTCCTAGCATGATGTGGGGACAATCGCTTGATCGACTTGAGCAATTACTTCATCATTCATTTAGTACCGTATCACAGGTAGATGTGCAGCGAGCTCAGGCACGTTTGGACTATAATGAAAAACAGAATGGTGTTCGCTTCCAATCAGCCATGACCAATAATGATTTTGCTGGTTTAGAACTTGGAAATGTTTGGAGAATTTCTGGTGGTGTTTCTATGGACTTCTTACAAAACGGTATCCGTCAGAAACGACAAGAAAGAACCGTTTTAGAAATAGAGAAGGAGTTAGCTGAACTTACTATTGAAAAATCCACCCTCGATAAGAACTACGGTTATCTATTCAATTATTTTATCTATTCGTTTAATAAGGAGAAAAAAATGTTGCTTCATCAAAAGCAACTGGTCCTAAATAGTTTGATCAATAAGAATTATGATTTGTACTATAACCACGAATTGAGTTATGAGGAAATTCTATATCTACAAGGATTAGCAAGAGAAACAGAAATTATTTTACAATCTATCGAACATACAGACGAGATGTTCGAGCAGATGATTGATTTGAAGGAGGTACCGAGTTTGGCCATCCGAAATCTTCCTATTTTTGAATTGCAAATTGATAGTTTTTTACAGTATAAGCCATTTGACTACCTAGAAAAAGAGGCGGAACTCATGAAGAAGCGTTCCGATTACGTTCAAAAGTTAACGGATCGCCAGAAATTAACCTTATATGCCAATATTCACTATCGTCCTGATTTTGGTAATCAGGAGAGAACGGGTTTTTACAATAATTTCGGTCTTCGGTATTCTACGCCATTAAACTTTGATAAAGAAGAGGAAAAAAAGCTGGTAGAGTTGGAACAAGAGCGCATCGATGCTTTCAATGATGATCTTATTTTCAATGAATACAAAGAGCTGATCAATCTAGTCTTGGATTATGATACGAAATTGAGACAATATTCCAATTTTCATTACAAGTTGAAAAAATTAAAAGAATCGCAACGAGTGCAAGGTGCGATCATGCAAGTATCTACGCAAAAAGTTCAGAGCCGTAAGGATTGGAAGATTGAATTGGAGATTTTGAATGTGGAATATGAGCTTCTTGGCTTGAAACAGCTCTTGTATCTTGCTTTTTTACGGATATATAATAAGGCGCGACTCACGGAGGTAAATCCCTATGTCAATATTATTCCATTTGAGTTGGATCAAAAGCGATTTAAAGGGGAACGCGTATTAAAAATCGCTGACACTCAGAAAGAGCAATTGATGAGTGATTTTGTTATTGACTATTTACAAAAGAATAATTTCAAATATGCGCTTTGGTTAGGGACGCAGGTGCCTTCGGATCTAAAGCAAAAGTTGTACGAACATGGAATCTTGCTTGTGGCGGATCAATCCATGTATAATGAAAAAGCGATCATACCTGTTCCTGTGCGCCAGTTTTCGAGTAGGGGAGACATGGAACTTTGGATCGATCAGATGTTATTGGAACATGCTAGCAGTTATTTATTTTTTGAAGCTATTGATGAGCTTATCTTGTTGGACAGTAAAACCTTAGGCGATTAATGAGGAATTTTAGCTTAAGAGAACGTCCTTCGGTTATTACCGTTCTTCGGGAGCCACCGAAGAAGAAAAAATCCTTTCCTTGGCAGAAGTGGACCTTCATTGCCGCAGTCATATTTTTGATTAGTTACATTGGTTATAAGGCGGTTACAAATTTATGGATCATCAATGCCAATGGACAAATAGAAGTAAAAAAACAAACGGTTCATTTTGCGGACGATGTGACCCTCAATCAATTTTTTGTGGCAGAAGGTCAGCAAGTAACTGCGGGAGATACCTTGTTTACCTATTTGCCGATCATCGAAGACGTCGTGAGTACAAGTGTGACCGATTATGACAAAACCAATGATTGGGTGGAGAAAGAAAAATTAAATATCCAATCGAAAATAGCACACAAAACCTTCGAGATTGAGTCTTTGATCGGGCGAATCAATAATTCTCAATCTTTGGCCACCATGAAAAAAGAAATGGTGCTTCTTGGTTCAGTCAATGATAAAAATGAGTATGAATATCTCATGTTGGACATCAAAAAGATGGGCCTAGAATTGGAAGGACTTAAAAAAGAAAAGAAATACCTTCAAGGATTGCTGTATTCCTTAGATCAGAAGAAGGCTGTTCCTCAACAAAAAGTGACTACGAGCACCCGAAAACACGGAGATACCAAAACGGCTTTTGTTGCTCCTATGGACGGTATTATAGGGCAAATCAATTTTAATCCCAACGAGGTTTGTTTCCGACGCGAAGAAATCTTGACCATTCACAAATTAGAAGACATGATGATCAAGGTGTATTTCGATCCTTATGAGATGAAATACCTTGAACAAGGGGATGATGTCGATGTCATTTTTCCAGATGGATCGAGTTCAGAAGGATTTATTGAAAATTTCCATGTTGCGACCTACGCTTTACCAGAAGAATTTCAGAAGAAATATGAGCCAACTACCAGAAATATTGTGGCCAATGTTCATTTGAAAAATTCGAATGACCGCTATAAACTGATGAACTTCTATAAAATGAATGTTCGAATTTCAAAATCTCGATTTAATATACCGATATGATTCTTAAAAATCTAGAAGCCAATGTCAATACGCTGATTCGTGAAAATGATATCGATTTTCACATCGTTAATTCGCAAACCGAATTACAATTAGAGGACTTGGTGGCTTGTGATGCCCTCATTTTTCGATCGGATCGCGCGAGTCAAATCCAGGTAGAAATTGAAAAAATTAGACGTGCTGATAATCCGAGATTATATTTGAAACCGATCTTCGTTTCATCAAGAAGGATGAAAATACGGCTAAATAATGAAGTCGACGGAATTGTAGAAGGTTCAGATTTGGATAGTATTGAGGAACAGACCAAGAACTTACTGTCAAAAATAAAGGAAATCAATCCGAAGCCATTATCAAAATCCATGGCTTTTAATGACCGCGTGTTATTAAAAACGATGCAGTTCATGTACACAAGAAGTCTTGATTTAAAGCCGAAGCGGAGTCGAGCTGCTTTGATGGGTTATCATTATCCTTTTGTACGAACGCTCATTCCGAATTTTGAAGTGACTACCTTTCTGGATAAACTGGATGTCGCCAGCAAAAAAAACTGGTTCCATACCAAGTTGGAAGATCGAGTCAATTTATGTAATTCATGTGGTAGTTCTTATTTACATTTTGTGGAATCATGTCATAAATGTCATTCCATCGATATCAATGCGGAACCGCTGATTCATCATTTTAGATGTGCCTACATCGGACCACAAAGTGATTTTGAACAAGAAGATTTATTGATTTGTCCAAAATGTGATAAAGTACTTCGACATATCGGAGTGGACTATGATAAACCTTCTGAAATTTTAACTTGTAATTCTTGTAACCATCAAGCTCAGCAATCCAGTATTCGAGCGGGTTGTATCGATTGCGGCGATCAAAATGAACTGACCAAATTACATTCAAAAGAGGTTCACTCTTATGTTTTGACAGTAGAAGGTATTGAAATAGCCAGAACAGGCCAATCTTTTGATATTGTTGAAGAAAATGACGTGCTGAAAATGCATAAATACGAATTGGAAGCGCAGGTTTTTGACCTGTTGCGTTATCAGGAAATAAAAAAGACCGTTACCAATAAGCAGAAGTCCTATACGCTTTCGGTTGATTTTAATGAATCCGTTTTGGATGATTTAACCAATACAGAACGAATTACTTTTACCAATGAATTCAAGGATATTTTAGGCAATTATTTGGATGAAGTGGACTTGATGACGACGCGTTCAATCTCTAGTTATGAGATTTTACTGAGCTGTAAACGAAAGGATTACGCAGAAGATATGATGGAGACCATTCGGTACAATGTGAATAAAATCATCAATGATAATTTTAATGATCCAAAACATGATTTGAGCGTTCAGCTTCAAGTTTTGGATAAAAATTTTGTGGCTTAATTGTTAGATAATTCCATATTCGAAAACCTGATTCCAGAATTTATCAATTTCTGGATAGAAGGAGGCACGGGCAAGTTTGTTCGGGTCTTCTGGTATTTTATTATTTTCGAATTAACGCGTTATATAATACTAGATTATTCGGTCTATATCTATCGGATTTTTACGCGCAATGAACGTAGAAAAAAATGGGCAGCAGCTAAAAAAGCCTTCCATTTGGAAAATCCATTTATATCTATCGTTGTTCCTGGGAAGAATGAAGGTAAAAATATCTATAAACTCGTAAAATCGTTGGCCGAACAGACCTATCAAAATTTTGAATTGATCGTGGTCGATGATGGTTCTACGGATGATACGCCGATCATTGGTAACAACTTACTTGAACGAGGGCTGATTCATAAATTCTTACGAAATGATGTGCGTGGTGGCAAGGCTTCCGCTGCTAACCTGGCTGTCCGATTTTCTACGGGTAAATTCATCGTACATTTGGATGCTGATTGTTCATTTGATTCGGATGCGATCGAAAATGTATTGATTCCATTTTACATGGATCCAGATATTGGGGCAGTTGGGGGCAATGTGAAAGTACGGGATTATATGACCAATCTCGTCAGTAAATTGCAGGCTATTGAGTATTTGAAAACAATTTCTGTTGGTCGTATAACCACCTCTGAATTGGGTATTTATAAGATCATTTCGGGTGCCTTTGGAGCTTTTCGTACGGATATTATTCAACAAGTCGGCGCCTGGGATATTGGTCCGGGGCTGGATGGTGATATTACCGTTAAGATTCGAAAAGGTGGATATAAAACGGTTTTTGAACCCAGCGCGGTTTGTTTGACCAGTGTTCCTCCTAAATTCATGAATCTTTTCCGCCAACGGATGCGTTGGAATAAGAGTATTATTCGTTTTAGAATACGGAAGCACAAGGATGTATACTTTCCTTCGGCTAATTTCAGTTGGTCTAACTTTGCCTCTTTTGTAGAAAATGTATTCTACAATGTGATCCTAGATATACTTTGGTGGTTTTATTTTATTGACATTATACTGAATTACAATTCACAACTGTATTACATTTTGATGATGAATCTCACCTTATATATGACCGGTGGGTTTATCCAGATGTTTATGACTTATTTATACAGTGAACGAAAGAAGGAGGAATTGAAATTGTGGCCATATATTCCGTTGGTATCGTTTTATAATGGATTCTTTTTGCGTCTGGCTAGAACGCGTGCTTATATTCAAGAGTTTTTCTTCAAAAAATCCTATGATGATCCTTGGAATCCATTGAAATCGTCTTCTCAGGCTAAGATTAACGGTTTTTAAGTAGGAAGTGGCAAGCGTAAACGCTTGAGCATCTGAATATAATTTGGATGAAATCCTGCTTCAATACAGATGGGTTTATCGTTATAAGGATGCGTAAATGCCATCTTTTGTGCGTGTAACAGCATTTCTGTATATTCAAATTTCTGTTTAAAAAGTCGATTTTGTTTACTGCAGCCATGCGGGCGATCTCCAATGATTGGATGGAAAATATGAGAAAGATGCCGACGTAGTTGATGCATTCGACCAGTTTTTGGACTTAATTTCATCAAAGAATATCTAGAAGTACTGTGTTTACCTAAGGGCCATGGTAATTCTGAGCTTGCTACGTGCTGATAATACGTACTAGCTTCTTGAGATTTTCCATGTTCGTTGACGAGTGGATAATCGATCCAAGCTTCTCCAAAAAGATAACCTCGAACAACGGCGTAGTATGTTTTTTGAATTTGATTTTCTTGAAATAAACGCCCTATTTTTCTATGCGTATTTGGGTCAAGCCCAAAAAGTAAGACCCCCGTTGTTTTGCGGTCCAAGCGGTGTATCGGATACACGTATCGCTGTATTTGGTCCCGCAATGTTTGCAAGACGATTTCTTTGGCATATGGATCAATATTGGATTTATGGGTTAAGTAGCCATACGGTTTATTTACGGCAACCATGTATTCATCTTGATATAGAATCTCCAAATTCACGATCAAATGTATCAAAAAATGAAAGAATTTAAACCAAGTTAAACCTTAAGACGATATTCAGGAACTTATCATTTAAGAGGAATGGAAATCGTATTATGAATGCGGCATTATGTCGAAGAAAATGGCCTGTCCGTCCAAAGGGAGGAATCATTTATTTGCTTGAGTGGTTTAAAACTCTGTAAAGTTTATGTTTGAATCGATAGAATAGACTTTATTTTCATGGGCTAAGTAAAACAAATGTGTACCTTTGCCGCAAATTTTCAAATAAAGAAATGGACAAACGTCAGATAATAGGACTGGTCTTGATTTTTGCTTTATTTTTCCTTTGGTCAATTAACAATGGAAAAGCTCGTAAACTAGCGGAAGCGGAAAAACACTATCAAGATTCGATCGCACAAGTAAAATTAGATCAACATATAGCAGATTCGCTGGCACAATTACCACAGACTTCAGGTACAGCTGTAGAGGATGTAGCATCGAATGTCACGATAACAAATACGGTGACGGACTCTTTGCAAGATATGCGTTTGAGAGTGCAGTATGGAGCTTTTGGAGGGAATGCAACTGGAGAAGCATCCAGCTACGTGCTTGAAAATGATAAGATCAAAGTGACACTGAGTTCCAAGGGGGCAAAAGTGACAGAGGTCTTGGTCAAAGATCACATGAGAATTGTTAAAGATGAAGAGGGTAACAAAGTAGAAGAAGCACTGTATCTCATGAATGATGAGAAGAATAGATTCTCTTATCTCTTACCAGTCAAAGGTGTCGCTGGAAATGTGGTGGATACCGAAGACTTGTATTTTGATGCAAAACAATCTGGAAATTCAATCACCTTTACAGCGGGAGATAATGGAGAGTTTGTTCAGAGCTATCAATTGAACGAAGCATACGATTTAGATTACAATATCAACTTTTCAAATCAGACGGGCACCTATTTAAACGATAAAGAAGTGCAATTGAAGTGGAAAAACTACTTGGAAAAAATCGAATTGAACGATTATTTCGAGCGCTTCTATTCTTCTGTTTATTTCAAGGAATCTGGCGAAGATTCAGATTACTGTAATTGCCGTAAGTCCGATATTGAAGTTGTGGATAAAGAACCGATCGAATGGGTAGCGCATGTCAATCAATTTTTTAATACGGCATTGATGGCAGAAGGTACGAAATTCAATTATGGAGAATTTGAGACGGAAGTACTAGATAATGAAGACAGTGATTTAAAACTGATTAAGACGGAATTGAAGATTCCTTCAGATGTTATTGCTGATGGTGCCTTTCCAATGAAAATGTATGTTGGTCCAAACGAATTCAATGTATTGAAATCTTATGATGTCGGTTTGGAAGAAGTGATTCCTTTTGGGCGATCTTTATTTGGAACGATCAACAGATGGGTCATTCGACCATTATTCAATTTCTTTGACAACATCGTTCACAATAAAGGGATCGCGATTATATTGATGATTTTGTTAATCAAGATTTTACTCTATCCATTGACCTATAAGATGTTGCTTTCACAAGCTAAAATGGGCGCACTTAAACCGGAGTTGCAAGGTCTAAAGGATAAATACAAAGATGATCCTCAGACACAGCAGGTTGAAACGATGAAAATCTATCGAGAATACGGAGTGAGTCCGCTAGGAGGTTGTATGCCGATGTTGATTCAGATGCCAATATGGTATGCATTATTCCGCTTTTTTCCGGCATCTATTGGATTTAGACAAGAGTCATTTCTCTGGGCGACAGATCTTTCATCGTATGATGATTTGATCCAGTTAGGCTTTAACTTGCCTTTTGGAATGGGATCGCATTTGAGTTTGTTTACCTTACTTTGGGTAATTACTCAATTGATCTATACCTATTATAATACTAGACACATGGATATGTCAGCTAATCCGGCGATGAAATACATTCAGTATTTGATGCCTGTTATGTTTTTGGCATTCTTCAATCAATACGCATCTGGTTTGACGGTATATATGTTCTTCTCGAACTTATTTAATATTGCACAGACGATCGGTACCAAGAAATTCGTGTTTAATGAGGATAAACTTCGTCAACAATTGATGGCGAATAAGCTCAAACCGAAGAAGAAAAGCAAGTTTATGCAGAACATTGATGCTGCGATGAAAGCGCAACAAGAAGCCCAGAAAAATGGGAAAAAGAAAAAATAATTGGAAGGCCTGTTGGATATGATTCTAACAGGCTTTTTTTATAAATCGGTCCGGTAGGATTCTTGTTCTTCTCTAAAATCGTCACATCCTTGTCTAGAAAAAGCACACCGAAGTGCGGACATGATTTGAGGCCAATAGAAGATGTAATCTGCTTGATTGGTTTGACCGATGCTCTTCGCAAAATAACTGGCCGCTCCATTGTTATTGGAACCAAAACGTTTATCATAGGCCCAAGCATTCAAGTGTTTGGATCGAGTAGCATTATCTTTGGTATATATTACATGCTTCTTTCTGTGGGCATCTTCCAGTTTTTCGAATAGTCTAGTTCCGGTTTCTCTTCGATAAAATTTATCGTTTTCCTCCTCTACAATTAAGTATACATCGTAGTTGTCAAGCTTTTTGAAATTGAGATTTTTAATTTTATGATAGGTGACTTCTGCCGGTGCAAGACTGATAACAGCAGAGGGCTTTTTTGGTGGACCAGAAGACATACTTGCCAATTCGAAGGCGATTACACCACCCATACTATGTCCGATGAATGCCACGGGTAATGAATACACCTTTGGATAATTGATTTCTATATCCTTGTATGCTTTTTCTAATGATCCATTGATAAAATCTAAGTCCGATTTGTTGTTACTCCATAAAAAGCTTTGATAGGAAGGATAGATCACAATGTATTCTTCTTGAAGTAATTGTTCTATAAGTTGTCCATAAGCAAATGGATTGGAAGCCTGATCAGAATGAATTAAAATCACGAGGCCTTTGTAATCTTCGGAGCCAACTGGATAGAAGATACTGTACGAGTTTCTTTCGTTTACTTTATGGGTAGAACCAAATCTAAAACGGGAATCCTTTTGGGCGAAAGCCCCATTTTGAGCACTAAGCTGACCGATGGTCATCGACAGGATTATTAGAATCGGAAAAAGATACTTCATGCAAGCATTTATTGAAGGATAAATTTACAGTAATTATTGTAATACGGATCACAAAAGTATTTTATTGCTATTTTTACTTCGATGATCAAGAAAAAAGTTGGAGTGATTGGTGCTGGTAGTTTTGGTACTACTGTAGCGACCTTATTATCTAGAAATGCTGATGTCGTACTCTTTGCAAAATACGAGAGTCAGGTTATTGAGATCAACGAAAAACATTCTAATCGCGGATATAAACTACCTGAAAATATTATGGCAACGGGAGATTTGTCCCTCTTAGCAGAAGAGTGCCAAGTGCTTTTTCCGGTGGTTCCTTCGGCTGGTTTTAGAACCATGATGCAAGAATTGAGTCAATTTGTAGGTCCCCAACATATTATCATCCACGGTACAAAAGGCTTGGATGTTCAGTTCGATCAGTCTAAACCGCTTAAGTTTTTATCGAAAGATGAAATCTATACCATGAGCGAAGTGATTCGATATGAAACCAGTGTACTTCGTGTTGGTTGCATGAGTGGCCCCAATTTATCCAGAGAAATTATGGCTGGACTCCCAGCTGCGACCGTCATAGCCAGTGATTTTGATGAAGTCATTAAAATTGGTCATGATCTGTTATCGAATCCTCATTTCTTTGTTTTTGGTTCGCATGAAATTAAAGGGGCTGAATTTGCCGGTACCTATAAAAATATCATTGCATTAGCAGGCGGAATGGTTGCTGAGAAAAAATTGGGTAAAAATCTAGAAGCCTTATTGATTACTAGAGGACTTCGAGAAATGATCAATTTCGGGAATGCGGTTGGAATTCATGAAAAAGCCTTTTTAGGTACGGCGGGTATTGGTGACTTAATTGCCACGGCTACCAGTGAGAATAGTAGAAACTACAATTTCGGAAGGCGCATTGCACGGGGCGAGAAGATGGAGACCATTTTGGAAGAAGAACAAGAGGTAGCCGAAGGGGTACGAACCTTGAAAATAGCCTATTTATTGAGTAATTTTTATACGATCAATGCACCGATCACTAAAATGTTGTACAAGGTGATTTATGAGGGCTATCAATTGGATGCAGCTATCAAATATCTCATGAATTATCCTTATTCCACTGATGTGGATTTCTGATCAGATCGAAACGTTGTTCTTAGAAATAATATCGTTCCCAGAAGAATGGACGGAATGAATAGGTATATAAATTCACTCTTCAAGACGCGTATGCCCCATGAACTAAAAAATCGACTGATGGACATCGGGCTTACCCGAATTTTTCTCCAAGGGAAGAAATAACGACTTTCGTCAAAAGGAATTAAAAATCCGACTCCCATACCTCCTGTGGTCATGGCATCTAATAATCCATGTGAAACAGTACAGAGAAATAGATAAAACCAAGCTGTTCGAAAGCTTTTTATGTTCTTACGAAAGAAAACGCTGGCCAGAAGGACCGACCAAATGATAGCAAATAATATACTATGTGTAAATCCGCGATGACCCAGCATGGATTCGTAGGCAATACCAAATCGAAAGGCTATTACATCGAAATCCGGCATGATGGAACTAAAAATACCCCAGAACCAAAGTTTGTATTTGTCCTTTCTTTGATATAGACCGGCACCCATCCCCATTGCCACAGCTGCATGTCCAAAAGCAGAAGCCATATTCGTATTGATTTAATTCAGGTTTACCGTTTGTGGAAGTAAATGTAGTCATTTATACTAAGTCGCCAGCCTTGTTCTATTTTAAAATAAACAAATAGGATCGTTGAATATGTGCTACCTTTGCAAGATGAAATCACTGTACCAACGATTAGAAGAAAAGAATAAGCTATTTTTTTTGACGGGTCCCTGTGCTGTCGAAAGTGCCGGTTTAATGGATGAAGTTGCTGCTCATCTTAGTGCCTTAAAGGAGAAATATGAAGTAGAAATCGTCTTGAAAGGAAGTTACAGAAAAGCCAATAGAAGCCGCCTGGATTCCTTTACGGGTATTGGAGATGAGAAAGCCTTAGGCCTGTTGTCTGATGCTGGTGAGCGATACAATTTACCAGTAATCACCGATATTCATGCAGATGAAGAGGCAAGTATGGCAGCAGAGTATGTAGATGTGCTGCAAATTCCAGCTTTTCTTTGTCGACAGACTAGTTTATTGGTGGCTGCAGCCAAGACAGGCAAGATTGTGAATATTAAAAAAGGACAGTTTCTGGCGCCAGATGCGATGCAATTCGCAGCGACTAAAGTGAAAGAATCCAATAATAGTCAAATCTTATTAACAGAACGTGGTACTACCTTTGGGTATACGGATTTGGTGGTCGACATGCGTTCGATTCCTACCATGCAAGCACAGAAATATCCAGTAGTAATGGATGTGACTCATGCTCTGCAGAGACCAAATCAATCTTCTGGTGTGACTGGAGGACAACCGGCCATGATTCAAACGATAGCTTCAGCGGCAGTTGCAGCCGGAGTTGATGGATTATTTATAGAAACCCATCCAGATCCAGCATCGGCCAAATCGGATGGGGCCAATATGCTGCCGCTTGATCAGTTGGATACATTGATAGAACGATTGGTGAAGATAAAAAGCGCGATTTTATAGATGAGTGAAGTGGTCGAAATACGAGTCCGCCCAGATGATATTCACAATCAAGAGAAGATTGAGTCTTTGATTTATGCTAAAAAATCAAGTACTAAACCACTGGTGGAGTATCAATTGTTACGAAAGTCTTTGGATTCAAGACAAAAGAACATTTTTTACCTTCTTCGATACGAATTATTATATGCAGGCGATGCTTCGCGAAAAGTGAAGCCAAGAGAATATAAAGATGTGCGGCATGCTACATCAGTGATAATTGTTGGTGCTGGTCCAGCCGGTTATTTTGCTGCTTTGGAATTAATCGAACAAGGATTGAAGCCGATCGTTCTGGATCGGGGAAAGGATGTTCAAGCAAGAAGAAGAGATTTGCGAGCGATCCAACAGGAAGGTGCCGTCAATCCGCATTCCAATTATTGCTTTGGAGAGGGGGGAGCAGGAACCTATTCGGATGGAAAATTATACACCCGTTCGCATAAACGTGGAAATATTATTCGAGTACTCGAAACATTACATGCTCACGGTGCTGCGGATGATGTATTATATGATGCACATCCACACATCGGTTCAAATAAACTGCCAAAAATAGTAGCCAATATCCGGAAGACGATTGAGGACTATGGTGGCGAAGTACATTTTGATACGCATGTTGTAGATCTGTTGATTGACCAAAATACCATGATTGGGGTCAAAACAGCAGATGGACAACGGATCGAAGCAAAAAACGTGATATTAGCTACAGGACATTCGGCACGGGATATATACTATATGTTGCATGCAAAAAATATTCAAATTGAATCAAAAGATTATGCTATCGGAGTTCGAATAGAACATCCGCAGGATCTTATTGACAAGATGCAATATAAGCATGCTCCTAGACATGAAAATCTACCTGCAGCTAGTTATCGATTAGCCACAGAAATCGATCAAAAAGGAGTTTTTAGTTTTTGTATGTGTCCTGGAGGATTGATCGTGCCTGCGGCTACAGCACCAGGGGAGTTGGTGGTCAATGGTATGTCTTTGTCTCGAAGGGATTCACCGTATTCGAACAGTGGTTTTGTAACCGCTGTAAATCAAGAAGATTTTAAAGCATTTCAAGACGACGGAATATTTGCCGGCTTGCATTTCCAACAGTCTATAGAACAGCAGATGTGGAAGCATGGGGACGGTAGTCAACAAGCGCCTGCTCAAAAGGTGGCAGATTTCTTGGAGAATCGATTTTCTCAACAATTGAATTCAACATCCTATATTCCAGGAATCTATGCGGCAGATATGAGATCCTTATTGCCTTCTAGTATTGTTCATCGATTGAAGACCGGCTTGAAACATTTTGGAAAACGTTACGGAGCCTATATTTCGAATGAGGCACAAATTATTGGAGTTGAAAGTAGAACGAGTGCACCCATAAGAATTCCGAGAAACAAAGAATCTGCCATGCATCCTCAGATTAAAGGGTTATATCCTTGCGGAGAAGGGGCAGGATATGCAGGGGGAATTCTTTCGGCTTGCATGGACGGAGAATTCGTCGCACGGAAGGTGAAAGCACAATTAGAGACCGATTAATGAACCAGTAGTCGGTCAGTCGGCAGTCAAAGTTTAAAGCTTATGTACAACAAATAGACAAGGTTTATTACTTTTACCAGCGATTTGTATAAAATCAACCAAATGCTCCAGTAAAATGATACAGTCCAACAGTATTGTGTTATAAGATGCTGCAGCGATACCCTAAGAAATAATATATGAAGCATTTTTTTGATTTGTTGGCGAGAATGATGTTGGCCACCATATTCATTTTTGAGGCATATGATTCGATCAGTTTCTATGCAAAGACCAAAAATACGATGACGGCTTACGGACTGACTTGGAATCAAGATTTCTTGCTAATTACAGTAATAAGCCTGTTAATATTGGGAGCACTGCTCGTGCTTTTGGGATATTATGCCAATTTGGGAGCCGTTCTTTTGCTTTGCTATATGGTTCCGATTACTCTGATTGTCTATTCGTTTTGGAATGATCCTCAAGAAGTCAAGCATATACAATCCATCATGTTTATGAAAAACATTGCGATCATCGGTGGACTATTGTTGCTTATGGTTAATGGTGCCGGAAAATGGAGTGTAAAACGTTTGATACACGTGTTGAGATTACCGAAATAAGGGCTATTACAAATCCAAACTACTTCCGCAATATTTACAATATTCAGCATCTGCATCATGCCCTTCTTGACTACAATTCATGCAGACTTGGGTAGTAATTTCTTCTTTCTTTTTACTGCTTTTGACCATTTCTGAGGACACAATACCGGTCGGTACAGCGATCACTGCGTAACCCAAAATCATGACAACAGCAGCTAGGAATTGTCCAAGATTAGTTTGGGGTGAAATGTCTCCATAACCCACGGTGGTCATGGTTACAATGGCCCAATAAATAGATCTTGGGATACTATCAAAATCTGAGTCGACCGCTGTTCCTTCGACTAAATACATGATGGATCCTAAAATATTGACCATCAGAAAAATGAAGAATATGAAGACAAAAATTTTGGTCCGACTAGCTTTTAAGGCATTGATGATAAAGCTTCCTTGATTCATAAATCCAACCATTTTAAATAGTCGGAAAACCCTTAGTAGGCGTAGGGCGCGAATGACAATTAAGGAGTGCGTGCCCGCTATAAATATGCTCAAATAGGTAGGGATAATGGCCATCAAATCAATGATTCCGTATGCTGATAAGGCGTACTTTCTAGGTCGATAGGAACAGTAAAGACGTAAAGCATATTCTGCCGTGAAGAATATTGTGAGAATCCACTCGGCGTAGTAGAGTTGATCTCCATATTTTGCCGCAATGGATGGTACACTTTCTAAATTTACGACAAGTATACTAAGCGCAATGAAAATCAGCAGTATGACATCAAAAACTTTACCTTTAGGCGTATCAGCTTCGAAGATAATCGTATGAAGGTTCCGTTGTAATTGGTTTAAAGTCCTACCTTTCTTGGCTGCCATAATTCATTTCATACTTGTATAAACCAAAAATACGTTTTCGCTTAGCTTTATTCAAATTAAGAAAGATTTATTCGACAATCTCGAAGTGTACGATATCTTCTTGACCATTCTGATCGATGACCATTAACTGATGTTTACCCAGTTCAAGACGCATATTCATTTCATGGATATGTTCGGTTTCACCAAGAAAAGATTCATCCATATGCCAATATAATCGAGCATCTTTATCGGGGTGAAAGGCCTTTAGCACAAATTTATTTCTCTCCGTCTCACTAATTCTTGGCAAGTATATTTGAATATTTTCCTCTGGATAGAGAATGCGTGGAGTGACCGATTTTTGAACGTTGGAACAATCGGGATGTAGTTTTGGCGGGGCTTTATAATAGGCGTTTTGTTTATAGTAATAAGCGGCTTTGGATTGAATCTCGAACGCACTTTGGGCGTAAGCCTTATCCATGTCATAGCACTGTGCATTGACTTGAAATTCTTGATTTTCATCGAGATATATCAATTTATGATGTTGACATTTCGGATATTGATGTGTATTTCTATTTAACCAGCTGCTATCAACGGGGCAATATGGATTTGCAAGATTACCTGAGATAGAACAGGTCGCTAGATATTGCATATCGTCGATCGGCTTATCAAACCAAGCGTGATTTGGTAGATTACTAACCACCCTAAAAAAGATAGGGGCTGCTGCTTTGGCGCCTACGATACCTGGTCTACCTTCTCCATCAGCATTTCCAACCCATACACCGATGGCATATTTACCATTTACACCGATGGCCCATGCATCTTTGAAGCCATTGCTGGTGCCCGTTTTCCAAGCAATGCGATGACTTGAAGAAAAGGATTGCCAAGAACCCTGCTCTGTAGGACGCTCTACATGTTGGATATTTTGTAATGCCGTCCATATGGATTCTGCTCTTAATTTTATGGGACTGGATTGTGTTTTTTTAAGGGGGGCTTTCGCCTCTCGGCTCGCCCAAAGGCTACACGGGTCGAAATCTTCTGTACAATAATAACCATCGTTTTGCTCGTAAGTATTCAGCGTTTTTGCTAATATTCCATATGCATTCGTGAGGTCCCACAAACTAGCTTCTGCGCCTCCTAGAATTAAAGGAATGCCGTAATAATCCGCTTCCTTATTGATCGATTGTAAGCCATAATCCTGAAGTAAAAGTCGAAATCGTTCAATGCCATATTGCTGCAACAAATAGGCAAAAGGGATATTCAGAGAACGAATCAATGCTTTATTAGCTGGTACTAAACCGTCGTGATTCTTATTGTAATTTTCCGCGATGAATCCATTCATCTGAATAGGATGATCGGGTAATAAGGATTTTTCTAGAATGAGTCCTTCTTCGAGGGCAGCAGCATATAAAAATGGTTTGAGAAGACTACCAGTACTTCTTTTTGACTGAATAATATCTACAAATTCTTGATTGTTCGCTCCCGTATTCTTGAGATTACCAATATAGGCGAGGGTTTGGTTTTTTTCAATATCCAATACCAAAATAGCGAGATTGTCGATTTGGTTCTGCTTTAGTAACTTACCCTGCACCTCCGCAATAGCTAAACATCGTTTTTGGATGTTTTTATCTATGCTGGTGTGGTAGAGTTGTGCACCATGTTTTTGACGTAATAGTTGCAGTAAATGAGGACTTAAATTTTCTAAGCGGACCGGGCGGTGTGGGATGATTTCATTCAAAGCAGAATGATGATCCTGCTTTGATATGAGCTCGTGCTTCAATAATTTATCGAGTAAACGGTTTCTTTTTTGGCGTAAGGTAGATCGATTTTTTTCAGTGTGCATGAGTCCAGGACTATTAGGTAAGACAGCTAAAAGAGCAGCTTCTCCCCAGCTAAGATGTTCAGACGATTTGCCAAAAAAACGCCAACAGGCAGCCTCTAAGCCGATGACATTTCCACCGAAAGGTGCGTGAGCTGCATAGAGCGTAAAAATCTCCTCTTTGGAATAACGCCATTCTAGCCGTTGCGCTAAAATGATCTCCAATAATTTTTCGGGAATGGTTCGAGAGGGATTGTTTCGATGTAAGCGAATGGTTTGCATACTAATCGTGGAAGCGCCACTCACAATTTTTCTGGCACGTAGGTTTTGATACATTGCTCTGATAAAGGCGACAAGATCAAATCCATTGTGTTGCTCAAAACGCTGATCTTCAAATAAGAGTGCTGCTTGCTTATATTTTTTCGAAATTGTTGATTGTTGGGGGAAATGCCATTGTTCATCTTTCGAAATAGAAGCGGATAATAATTGTTGATTCCGATCTACTAGTACTGTGCTGAAGTGATGATGAGAAAACAGATGTTTGGGCAGCGCTATGTAAAAGATGAATAGCCCTATTCCCCACAGCAGAAGAAATATCAATAATTGTCTCGAAATGCGTCCATCGTAAGCCATTATATTGCTAACGTCAAGAAGATTAATTTTCGTTTATGAAGAACCGTTAGTCCAATGAATTGATTGAATTTAATCTAAGACGAGGAACTTTGGTTTTCATCCTTTACATGACCTACGATCCATTCTTTGCAGGTTTCAAAATTATCGAAAATTTGATCTGGGCCTACTAAGTCCGGAATGATATCAATACTTTCGAGCATATATCGTGGCTGCGTATTGATGCCTACAAAAAGAACTTTTAGACCTCTTTGAACAAAATCAAATAATATATTTTCTAAGGCCATGATTCCGGATTGATCGATATACGGTACCTTTTCCATTTTGAAAATAACGGTTGTGGCAGAGTCTGGGATTTGTTTGGCCAATAATTGAAAATCACTGGTGTTTCCAAAAAAGAGCGGACCGTTTAAATCCTTGATAAATACTTCTTCTCGAAGTGGTTTCGGAATCTCTGTATTTTCTTCAATTTCTTTTTGTTGTGAAGCCTTGGACATTGCTCTCACTTCTGATTTTTCAGAAGTAATACTGGCCATCTTGCGCATGAACATTAAAGCAGATAATACTAATCCGATAGCTACAGCATAGATCAAATCCCAGAATACTGTTAAAAGCATAACTAAAATAAGTACAATAGCATCGGATTTTGGCATGGATCCCAATGCTCTCAGTCCCTTATAGTCCATAACACCAATACCAACAGTGATTAATATACCTGCCAGTACGGCATTAGGAATTTGTTCTGCAAATGGTCCTAGCAGCAATAAAATAATCAGTAGTAGTAGCGAGGCAATCATACCGGATAGGCGGGTTTTACCACCAGAATTTATATTTACTACAGTTCGGATTGTCGCGCCTGCTCCTGGAATTCCACCAAAGAGAGAAGCGATAGAATTTCCGATTCCTTGACCAATTAATTCTCGATCACTATTGTGTTTGGTCTTAGTCATATTGTCGGCCACAACCGAAGTTAACAAGGAATCTATGGATCCTAACAGTGCCAATGAAATGGCTGTAAATATATACGGGCTGATGTCACCGAAGTTGAAATCGGAAAACATACTCAAATACATTTTAGGAAATCCTTCTGGGATGTCACCGATTGTCGAGACATCTAGATTGGCTAATACAGCCACAATGGACACGACCAATAAGGCAACAAGGGTACTCGGAATCGCCTTGGTGATATACTTGAAACCAAAGACGATGATGATGGTCGATATAGCCAGTAAGAATTCAAGCCATTGGATATTCTTTATTGCTTTACCAAGATATCGGATCGCGCCAAGGACGCCGGATTTATCTTTTCCAACTAAAGTCTCGGCTTCAAGTCGAACTTGTTCGTCAGTGATAGATTCTGCTTTTCGCACCGTTTCTTTAAAATCATCTAGAACCAACAAATCTTCATTGGCTTCATCTTTTAAGATTTTAGTTAGTAAAACTTCATGTGCTTCCGGTACGAATTTATCGATGTTTTGTTGATCAGCCACCGGATTGTATCCAAATAAAGATAATAATTGAGTAATGAGAATAATAATCCCGATCCCTGACATGAAGCCTGATACAACGGGGTAGGGGATATACTTTATTAACCCACCAAGTTTAACGACGCCGAACAGAATTTGAAATAATCCAGCTAAGAGAAAGACCATCAATATCGAAGGTAAGGCCTGTTCTACATTCCCGTCGTTGCTCTGAATAATGCCAGCGATGATTAACATGCTGACCGCAGTCATCGGAGCAGTAGGTCCACTAATTTGAGTGGAAGTACCTCCAAATAAGGATGCAAAAAAACCGATAAAAATCGCTCCGAATAATCCAGCAGGGGCACCTAATCCAGATTGAACACCGAATGCCAAGGCCAATGGTAATGCTACTACACCAGCAGTTAAACCACCAAATAAATCCCCTTTGAAATGTCTAAAAAATCCTCCCTTAGTTTTTGAAGTCATTGTATGTATTTATCAGTTATAACGAGATAAAGTGATTGAATCACGATTAAAAGTACTTGTAATTTCGAATAATACCTTTGTTATTGAATTACTTTTTTTTGAAATGAAAGAAGTATTTACTTAAAATCCATCGACATGATCATCTCCACGTGTATCCGCAGCAGCTTCTAACTTTCCATTTTGAGCAACGATTAGCTCAACGCGCCCAATAGAACTTCTACTGCTGACCTGGTGTCCCATTTTTTCTAAAGATTTTACTTTATCAGCAGCGAATGCACCGTTTTCATAAAATAGATCTTCTGGTTTCCATTGATGATGGAATCGCGGAGCCTCTACTGCTTTGCCTACCGGCATTTCAAACTCTATCACATTCAGTATTGTTTGAAATACAGAGGTAATAATGGTACTTCCTCCAGGTGTGCCTAGTACCATGAATAGCTTCCCTTCTTTTTCAACGATAGTAGGCGTCATAGAACTTAACATTCGCTTACCGGGTTCAATTTTATTGGCTTCCGCTCCGACTAGTCCATACATATTAGGTACGCCTACTTTAGCGCTGAAATCATCCATCTCGTTATTGAGTAAATATCCTGCACCTTCCACAACGACTTTACTGCCGTATCCACCATTTAATGTAGTAGTAATAGACACCGCATTGCCATAAGAATCAACGATAGAAAAGTGCGTCGTTTCTTCACTTTCATCAAACTGTCCAGCTTGAATCGATTCTAAGTCACTCGCTTTGGAAATATTAAAATCACGCATTCTTTCGGTCACATAGTGTGGGTTGATTAGATCTTCTACAGGAACCGGATAAAAATCACCATCACCTAAATGGATAGCGCGATCTGCATAGGCTCTTTTCTCTGCTTCGGTCATTAGATGAATCGAACGGACATCTTGAAATCCCCATGACTTGATAGGATATGGTTCAATGGATTGCATCAATTGAGCCAGTAATATGCCACCGGAAGATGGAGGTGGCATGGAATGTATCGTGTAGTTTTTATAGGGGAAACTAATCACATCTCTCCACACCGATTGGTAATTTTTCAAATCATCCGTCCCGATTATTCCTTGATGCTTTTGCATTTCTTGTGCCAATCGCTGCGCATTTTCGCCTTCATAGAATCCAGCACGACCCTCGTCGCGAATCAAAGTCAAGGTATGGGCCAAGTCTTTCTGAATGAATACATCTCCAGCTCGATATCGATTCGGACTATTAAATGGGTTTTGATGTTGATTGACCTCCTGAAATACCTCCTTTTTGTCATTTAGATTTTTCGCTTGTTTTTTTGTCAGTTTAAAACCCTTTTCTGCGATATCAATGGCTGGCTGAACCAGTTGTTTCCAATCTTGTAATTTACTAAACTTCTTAAAAGCCTCGTACATGCCATCGACGGATCCTGGTATACCTACGGCTAAGTGTCCTTTTGTGCTTAAATCTTTAATGACATTACCTGCTGCATCTAAATACATGGACTCACTCGATCTAGCGGGAGCCGTTTCTCGATAATCTAGACTATGTAAGCGGCCGTTTTGTTCCCTGTAGATCATGAAACCGCCACCACCTATATTCCCGGCTACGGGATAACAAACGGCTAATGCAAATTGTGCAGCAATAGCCGCATCGATTGCATTACCACCTTCTTTCAAAATTTTAACAGCAATCGCACTGGCGACAGGATGTGCGGTTGAAACGGCAGCATTGTCATAAACTTTGTATTTTTGCAGAGAATAAATGGATGACTGATCAATTTTACAGCTGTGCAAGAAGATCAAAAATCCAATAATCATGCTAACATTAAGTATTTGGAACAATTTCTGCGTCTTCATGTAATAGAATGCTTTGGTTTAATGTTATTATTAAATATAATTTGCGTTCAAATTATAAAATACTAAAGAGAAAATAGCCTTTTGGCGATCATAATGGTCAAATTAATACATAGAAACATGTACACACGTAATTTATTGAGTTTAATTCTATTAATTACAGGAATTTGTACAGTCCAAGGACAGTCTAAAAAATTTGTAAATGAGTTTTTAAATATAGGTGTTGGAGCAAGATCTCATGCCATGTTCAATGCTCAAGTAGCGAATTCGAATGACGTCACCTCTGCCTTTTGGAATCCAGCTGGATTGTCCAATATTGAAGCTCCCCTTCAAGTAGGAGCTATGCATGCAGAATGGTTCGGTGGTGTGGCGAATTATGATTATTTAGGTTTGGCTAAACAAATCAATGCAGATAATCAATCGTATGCGGCACTCTCAGTAATACGAATGGGAATCGATAATATTCCCTACACCCTAAATTTGATTGGACCGGACGGCAGTGTGGATTATGATAATGTATCGGATTTTTCAACAGCGGATTATGCCGTCTATGCATCGTATGGTCAAAAGTTAGGATTTCTGCGCGTAGGAGGATCAGCTAAGGTGATCTATCGATCGATTGGTCGATTTGCCAATGCTTGGGGTTTTGGTTTGGATTTAGGAGCAAAATACGAGCGGCCGAGATATACTTTGGGAGTTTTGGCAAAAGATGTGACGACCACCTACAATACTTGGTCTTTCAATTTGACGGAAGAAGAAAAAGCGGTGTTTGTAAGAACGGGGAACAGTATTCCAGAAACGAGTACGGAGATTGCCTTGCCAAGATTGGTAATAGGAGCAGCTTTTCATAACAATAAGGAAAATTACATCTCGAAATACACCTATGTCATTGAGGCAAATCTGAATATTAATACTGATGGACGGGCCAGTGGCTTGATTAATTCAGGGAATTTTGCTGTTGAGCCTACTTTGGGCGCTGAATTTGGTTATAAAGATTTGTTTTTCCTTCGTGCAGGTGTAGGAAATATGCAACGATTGATTAATGATTTCAATGCCAATACACGTTCATTAAGTGTAACTCCTAGTATGGGATTAGGTCTTAAGTTGAATCGATTTAGAATTGATTATGCGCTGTCAAATATTGGCACCATTTCAGGACAAGCGGGTGGTACCTTGTTTTCACACATTTTTTCATTATCAATAGATTTTGTTCCGAAAACAAGCTTATAATACTAGGCTGCATTCTTTATTTCAAACATCTTTCAAAATCTAATATTCTAAGAGAATATTCTAGGAATTTTTGCCGTTGATATTCATGTGAAGTAGTATTTTAGAGAAAAATAGATTCTATATTTTCTGGCTTCAAAAAATTCACATGAAATCAATCAATATTCTGCAATATTTGGCCATTCTGGTCTTATGTTGTATTTGCATTCAGTGCAATAAAAATTCCTTGAAAGAATCCAATCCACTGGATTTTGCAGAATATATCAGTTCTTATGGTCCAAAGGTGCCGTCCAAAATGGATGAAATCTATATCGGCTTACATAAAGAAAAGTTCTTGGATTTAAGTGCTGAACAATTGGAGAAGCAATTTTCCATTAGTCCAAGAGTAGAAGGAACTTTCAGCTTTCGCAACGATCAATTATTAAGCTTTAAACCAAGCTCATCGCTGCAATCCAATCAAAACTATACCATATCCTTGAATCTCAAAGATATCGTTCAGCAACCAAACCTTTTGCCTTCCCAAACCTTCTCTTTTATTTGTAAAACCTCACCTCAACATGTACAACTTTCGGTCAAGGAAACCTTCGCTAAAAATAATACTTGGTATACGACCCTTCAAATACGATTAGAAGATAAAGAAGCACTCAGCACCATCATGGAAAGTTTATTGGTGAAGCAAGATGGAACTGCCTTGGATTTCACCTTGAACGCATTATCTCCATATATGCTGGAAGCAGTGATTGAAGGGGTGGATGTGGATGCTACCAATTCTTCGCTAAAATTTACCATGGACAAGAAAAAAATGGCGCTTTCGGAGTCTGTAATGTTAGAATACCAACTTCCTGATCCGTCCATTTTTCAATTTATTAAAGCCTATTCAGATGAAGGGAAATCGACCTTTGTATTTTCTAAAATTTTAGATAAAACGCAGAATCTAAATGGTTTGATTCAAATGGATGATCAGAAAAAATCGCCAAAATATTCGATTGATGGAAATCGGCTGATCGTATTCCATGATCGTAAAAATGCGGCAGAACTACAGACCATTCATATATCAGAAAAACTTAAAAACAGAAAGGGGGATGCACTGGGAGTTCCGATACATCATACCAATGATCTAAATCCCATTAAACCAGTATTGAAAAATGTTGGGAAAGGGCATATTTTACCGAGCGAAGGTGAGGTTGTATTTCCTTTCGAGGCACAGGGACTTCATCATGTTCGATTGGAAATATTTAAAATTTACTCAAACAATCTACGTCAATTCTATCAACAAAATACCCTATCAAATTATTACGGTTTGGA
The DNA here is from genome assembly GCA_020628475.1 of Saprospiraceae bacterium. Taxonomy (GTDB): domain Bacteria; phylum Bacteroidota; class Bacteroidia; order Chitinophagales; family Saprospiraceae; genus JAHDFB01. Next base: position 83,204 of record JAHDFB010000005.1, read on the forward strand.
GTATGTCGGAGAGGTGGTCTATACGGAACGATTGGATTTGAATGATTTGTCCAATCAATTTGATCCAAGCCTAATGCAGGCCTATTACTTCAATCTAAAAGATTTTATTCAGCAGGAAGAAAATGCCGTCTACGAAATTCGTCTAGGATTCGTGCCTGAAGATGTGATCATTCCATGCGCTAATGAATTGGAGTATGATCCTGAATGGTCAGATCGCTCCATTTTTGAATCCAGTTATTATGGAATTGCAGGGCGCTATGATGGATTCGATTGGAATGATCGAGATAATCCCTGTAAGCTAGGCTATTACGGCAGCAATAAATATATTGACCGACTCATTATGGCTAGTAATATTGGGATTATTGCTAAAAAAGCTAATAATGGCGATCTTCAGATTGTCATTAATGATATTTCGAGTGCAGCTCCTATTGATGGTGCTGAAGTGTATGTTTTTAATAAGGCACAAAAGTTACTTCTCGAATCTAAAACGGATAAACAAGGATTTCTGACTATTACTGACATGAATGATGCGCATCTGATTCAAGTGAAATATAAAAACGATGAAAATTGGATTCGGATAACGAATCGAGATGCTTTGTCGATGAGTACTTTCAATGTTGGCGGTAAAACGCGAAAAGATGGAATAGATGGTTTTATCTATGGAGAACGAAACATTTGGAGGCCAGGTGACACCATGTACATGGACTTTATCTTATTTGATGGCCAATCAAAGTTACCAAAGGATCATCCGGTCAAACTAAGCTTGGAAAATAGCCAAGGTAAAACGGTGTTTTCGAAGCGATCCACCGATCATAATGGACCAATATACCCGTTTACAATACCTACTAAATACGATTACATCACGGGAGATTATTTAGTACATGTTCAAGTCGGAGGAAATCGTTTTTCAAAATTTGTGAAAATTGAAAATATAAAACCAAATAAATTTTCTATTCAATCTACACTGGAAACCGCTGATTTGAATCGTTTTAAAAATCAAATTTACAGTGCTGGACAATCCTTTGATTACGAAGTGAATTGGTTGTATGGTGCACCTGCCAAGAACAAACGATTGGAGGTTCAATTAAGCATGGCAAATGCTTCAACAAGCTTTGATCAATTTCCAGATTATCAATTTACGGATCCAAGAAATGAATGGTCCGCACCAGCTGATGAAATGATTGCTGAGACCACGACGGATGAAGAAGGTAAAGCTTCAGTAAAATTAAAGCTAGATGCGAATTCAAAACCAAGAGGTAAAGTGCGATTAAATTTTAAGAATACCGCCTATGAGGCTTCAGGAGATTTCAGCACGGAGAGCTTTTCTAGCAATATTTCACCCTACGAGCGATATGTCGGAATTCGACTTCCAAAAGACGATTACCAATATAATCGAGTATCGAAAGGTCAAAAAGCAGAAATAGAATTTGCGTCGGTAAATTTTGATGGTGATCCTACATCCAATGCAAAACTGGATATTCAAGTCTACAAAATGGAAAACTATTGGTGGTATAATAGTTATAACAATGCTTTTGATATGACGAATATGAGTAGCCATGTGTCTCAACATCAATTTGAGGAAAGCACCGATTCGAGAGGGAAGGCAGCCATTGACATCGTTTTCAATTCGAGAGGTCGCTATTATATACAGGTTTGTGATCAAGAATCGGGGCATTGCTCGGGCGATTATCTATATGTAGGATATGCTTGGGATGATGAAGAAATGACGGATGCTCAATTTGAGGAAGCAGCTCAACTTATATTAAATCCTGTACAATCAAGCTATAAAAAAGGAGAGACCGTCGAGATATTGGTTCCTTCATACTTTGAAGGTCAAGCACTCGTTAGTCTAGAAAATGGAGATAAAATTGTCGAAAGTTTTTGGACGAAAGTCCAAAGAGGGAATAATAAAATTCGTTTCACAGCTCAAATTGATATGTTCCCAACCATCTATGTACATGTCAGTTTACTTCAACAGCATGCTGACAAGGCAAATGATATGCCGATTCGACTATACGGAGTTGTTCCCGTTCAGATCGATGATGTTACCTTACTATTAAAGCCAAGTATCAAGATGCCGTCGGAATTAAAACCGAAGCAAAAATTTGAACTAAGCATTGAAGAAGATAAGAATCGAGAAATGTATTACACCGTGGCCATTGTGGAGGAGGGCTTGTTGAATCTTACTGGTTTCAAAACACCTGATCCGTTTAAGCACTTTTATAGTAAACCTTCATTGGGTGTACGCACGTTTGACATGTACAATGAAGTCCTGTCTTCTTATGGAACAGAAGTGACGAATTTGCTTTCTATTGGTGGGGATATGGAAAATATAACGATCAATGAAGATACTAGAGCAAATCGATTTCGACCGGTTGTAAGACATCTAGGACCTTTTTATTTGGGCTCGGGGGCCCAAAATACGCATCAAATTGAATTGCCGAATTATATAGGATCCGTACGCGTGATGGTGGTGGCAGCGGAAGGAAATGCATTTGGTAATGCTCAAAAGCAAGTTCCCGTGAAGCAAGATTTGATGCTTTTAGCGACCATGCCAAGGTCCTTGTCCATTGGAGACCGATTAGATCTTCCGATAAATATATTTACTATGAAGGAAAATATGGGGCAGATCGATTATGGTGTCGAACAAGATAAAAGTTTAGTAATATTTGAACAGCAATCGGCAAGTACGCGCATCAATGGAATTGGAGAGCAGATGGAAAAAATGTTCGTGCAGGTAGGCGCACAAGAAGGCATTGAAAAGTTAGGCTTTTATGCTAAATCTTCTAAGAATACGGCGACGCAAGAAATAGAAATTGATGTGATCAACCCAAATCCTACGATTCACAGATCAGATAGTAAATATTTAGAGCCAGGGCAAACATTCACTTGGACAGGTGAAGCTATTGGATCGGAAACCGACTTGAGAGGAACGGTTTCATCACTTGCTCCAATTAATATAGAAGATCAAATAAATCGTTTAAGTGCCTATCCGTATGGTTGTTTAGAACAAAGAATATCAGCTGCTTTTGCACTCTTGCATCAATCTGATTTAATAGAAACGGAAGGGCAGCAGCAAGCTTACGCTAAAACAGTTGTACAAGATGTATTAAGTAATTTGTATCGATATCAACAGCTAGAAGGCTACGGACTGTGGCCGGGTACTTATCATCGGAATGATTGGCTGACAAGTTACATTGGTGATTTTCTATCCTTGGCTAAAAATAAAGGTTATGACATCCCTAAGAGTACTTTAAATCATTGGAAGTCCGCTCAAGAATCGCGGGCAGCTTCTTGGTCTCTTTTGAATCAAGACCAACCAAATCGAAGACGATATTCTATCTTGAATCAGGCCTATAGACTATATTCGATGGCATTACATGGATTTGATGTAACCAGAGAAATGAATCGATTAAAAGAAGATCATGTTTTGAGTGGGAACAGCACGCTATTTTTAGCCGCCGCTTATGCAAAATTAGGAAGACAGGATGTGGCCAATTCCTTACTGGAAAAATTAAATGATGAAGATCTTGATGATGCAGCCTATGATAATAATACCTATAGTAATTATCCAAGAAATTTGGCTTTACAAATCATATTGTTGGATCAATTAGGAAAAAAAGAAAAGGTGGCTTCCGTTGCTAAATCATTATCGGATTGGGCCAGTAAGAATACTTATATGTCCACGCATACGGCAGCTTTTGTTTTGAGGGCATTAACTATTATGAATAGATATTTTGGAAATTCTAAGAATATTCAGATCAATTATCAACAAGATAATGGAACAGTACAAAGTCTGAGTTCAGAAGGTGGTTCTATAAGTATTCAATCTTCGTTTAAAAATCAAACGACGGTGACGATTACAAACCGAAATGAGTTTGGTGTTTATGCTAGCTTGACAAGATCCGGGAAAGAGAGATTGGGGGAAGAAAAGGCGGGTACAGCAAATTTATTTATTGAAACGAAGTATCTTGATTTACAAGGAAAAGCGATAGATCCAACATCCCTGGCTCAGGGAACGGATGTAAGAGTGATTACCCGTATCCGGAAACCAGCCCTACCGAGCAAGAATTATTCTGATTTGGCCCTAAGACAAATTTTTCCATCTGGATGGGAAATTTTAAATGATCGTATTTTTAATCCAAATCAATCGGAAAATGGTTCGCTGGATTATCAAGACTTCAAAGACAATCAAGTAAATAGCTTTTTCTCTTTAGAAAATAAAAATGAAGTACAGGTTGAAGTGCTTGTAAAAGCGACCTATCAGGGAAGGTTCTATCATCCCAAGATGATTTGTGAAAGTATGTACGAAGACGACTTATATGCTGAATCGAAAGGATTTGAATGTGCAGTGTACGAGTAGATTGCAATAATTATATAAGTTTGGGCGGAAATTAAAAAGACGAAAATGAAACTTCAACATACATTAAAAGATCGATTTTTGCGATATGTGCAAATAGATACTGAGGCAGATCCTTTTTCTACGACATCTCCTTCGACAGAAAAGCAAAAGAACTTATCAAGATTATTGGTCGAAGAATTACAAGCCATGGGTGTCAAAGATGCGTATACCAACGAATATGGATATGTATATGCAACCATACCAGCCAATACCGATAAAGAGATCGAAGGTGTTTTCTTTTGTGCGCATGTTGATACAGCTCCGGATGTAACCGGAAAAGATGTGAAGCCAATTGTCCATGAGAATTATCAAGGGCAGGATATCGTGCTGCCAGATGATACGAGTCAGGTGATTACTCCTCAGAAATATCCTCAGCTAAATCAGAAAATAGGTCATGATATCATCACGGCAAGTGGTACGACATTATTGGGATCCGATGATAAAAGTGGGGTGGCCATTATAATGGATGCTATGTATCAATTGATGCATACTGCCAAAGACATAGAACATGGCCCTGTATCCGCCTTATTTACGACTGACGAAGAAATTGGACGAGGGGTTGTTCATGTGGATACTTCATTGATTCCTGCCACTTTTGGTTATACCTTGGATGGTGGCGATATTGGGGACTATGCGGATGCCAACTTTTCTGCGGATGGTGCAGTACTCACAATTCATGGGGTCAGTGCGCATCCTGGCTACGCTAAAGGAAAAATGGAGCATTCCATGAAAATAGCTGGACGTATTTTGGCAGCTTTACCTACAGATGAATTGTGTCCAGAATCTACTGCTGGAATGCAAGGATTTGTACATCCAGGTCATATAGAAGGTGGGTTGGAAAAAACGGTGATCAAATTTATCTTGCGTGATTTTGAAACCGCCAAGTTAAAAGACCGTGCGGATTTGATCCGATCCATTACTGAAAAAGTGCTAGAAGATTTTCCCGGTTCCTCGTATGAACTCGAAGTGAAAGAGCAATATCGAAATATGAAAGATGTAATTGACCAATATCCTTACATTACAGATTTGGCATTACAGGCGATGAAAGAGGCCAATGTTACGGCTAAACCGAAGGCTATTCGAGGAGGAACAGATGGAGCCGTACTTTCTCATCGTGGTCTACCTTGTCCTAACATTTTTGCGGCAGAACAGGCGATTCACTCACGACATGAATGGACGAGTGTTCAAGATATGGAAAAAGCGGTAGAAACGATATTACATATCGTACGTTTGAATGGTGAACGTTTTTAATTTAATTAGATAATTACTATGCTATGTCGGTCGAACTTACATTAAACATTCCTGAAAGTGACGATCCAAGGATTGTTATTATAGGAGCTGGTTTTGCAGGATTGACCTTGGCCAGAAAATTAAAAAACAAAGCGTTTCAAGTGGTGTTGATTGATCGAAATAATTTTCATCAATTTCAACCTTTATTTTACCAAGTCGCAATGGCCGGTCTAGAGCCTAGTTCCATTTCTTTTCCTTTGCGAAAAACATTTCAAGGCGTAAAGAATGTTTACATCCGAATCGCCGAGCTCGAATCCGTGCAGACAGAGAATAAGTTGATATGTACTTCACAAGGAAATTTAAAGTATGATTATCTGGTCGTCGCCACTGGCGCGGTTACTAATTATTTTGGTAATAAGGATATAGAAGACAAGAGTTTTGGCTTGAAAACAGTAGGGGAGGCTTTACATCTTCGCAATAAGGTTCTAACCGATTTTGAACAATCTTTACATATACAAAACTACGAAGATCGACAATCACTTATTGATATAGTGATAGTCGGAGGTGGACCAACTGGTGTAGAATTAGCGGGTTCCTTGGCAGAAATGAGAAAATATATCCTTCCGAAAGATTATCGAGAATTGGATAGTGAGGAAGTGGATATATATCTTATTCAAGGTGGTGAAAATCTCTTGATGGGAATGGAGGATAAGCTTGGACAGGCAGCAGTGGATTATCTGCGAAAAATGGGTGTGAAAGTCATGTTAAATACTCGAGTTACCGAGATTCACGATCGACATATCGTCACCAACACAGGTGAAGAAATTGTTGCTGGTAAAGTGATTTGGGCGGCAGGGGTTGTCTGTGAAAAAATCGATGGAATCCAAGATTCAGCGGTTAAAAGAGGAAATCGACTAGCGGTGAATGCTTATAATGAACTGATCGGTGAAGAGCATGTATTTGTATTGGGAGATGCAGCCGTTATGATTTCGGACGAATTACCATATGGTCATCCCCAAGTGGCACAACCGGCGATCCAGCAGGCGAAAAACCTGGCGAAGAACTTCATTAGATCTGGCGGTGATGTGTCCAAGAAATCAACATGGAAGTCATTTAAGTATAAGGATTATGGTACCATGGCAACGGTTGGAAGAAATAAAGCATTGGTTCAATTACCGAAAACTAGTTTTAAAGGATTCTTTGCCTGGTTAACTTGGCTACTGGTGCATTTGTATGCCTTGGTTGGTGTAAAGAATAGATTGCTGGTTTTATTGAATTGGTGTTGGAATTATTTTACCTATGATCAATCTCTTCGAATCATATTGCGTCCTAAAACGAAAAAAGGGCAGGAATCAAGAGAGACTTGATTACCTACCCATTAACACACCATGAAAAACTTTTTCTTAATGACCTTTCGATCATTGACTCAAATATAAAACTATTTTCAAGTTATATGCAAGCTTTTTTTTTATTTTTTTTCTTAAAATTTTCATAAAAAATACATTCAAAGCATAACTTTCATCAATTAGTATTTTAAATGATATATAAACGTATTGATTGTTAGTTATTTGTAATGAAAATTAATCTTGAATTTCATATATAGGCATCCGTGCTATTGGCTCCCCGCTCATCAAAAATAACTCTAGATTTTCCGAATTTTCTTTGATTATATTATTCCACTCTTTTGGTGTGTTCATTTTAGCCGAGAATAATTTATCAGCAGTCGGAATAATTTCTTTTTTAATTTCTGGATACTCCTTTAAAACGAGCTCGTCTAGGTCGTGTTTTTCTTGAATATAGTCAAACACCTGATCTAAATATAGGAGGCTATCAACCAGATTAATTTTTAAAGCATCATGACCTGTATAAATTCTACCTTGAGCGATGACGGCTACTTCTTTTTTTGTCATATGCCGACCTTCTGCTACTCGACCTAAAAATCGATCATAGAGTTCTTCGGTGATCGTTTTGTACATTTCCTTTTGTGGATCAGTTAGTGCGACCATGCCTGTGTTTCTTCTGGCGAATGGTCCTGTTTCTATTTCATCGAAATGAATGTCGAAGTTATCCTTTAGCGCTTTGTTAAAGACCGGAAAAGCAATAAATACACCAATAGAACCTGTTACGCTAGATGGTGTGCTGAAAATTTTATCGCTGTTGCACATCGTATAATATCCACCGCTGGCAGAGATGGATGATACACTAGAAATGACATCAATACCTTGATTTTTACACAACTCAATTTCGTGCCATATTTCTTCAGATGCAAAGGCACTTCCACCGGGAGAGTTAATGCGTAATAGGATTGTTTTTATCTCGTTATCATCTCGAATGGATTTGAAACTTTTTCTTAGAAGTCGCGCCGAGGCATTGCCTTCATTGGTCGTGATGTTCCCGTCGACGACTACATAGGCGACATTGGCTTTTTTGTGTTTCTTTTTAAAATCGCGATACTTTTTGTAACGTCTTAAGCTGATTACATTTTTTTCTTTAATGCCCAGTCGATCTTCTAGATATTGGTAATAATCGGTCTTATGTGCAATAACATCGATTAATTGGTACTGCTTGGAATAATCTGAATTATAAGCCAAGTTAGAATGAATAATTTCATGAACTTCTTTATATGGAATAGATCGAGCTTTTGAAATATGTTGAGCCAAACTCTCTACCAGGAATTCTAGGTAACGCGTATATTGCTCTCGATTCGCATCGCTGGCTTCATTTCGAGTATACATTTCTACGTAGCTTTTGTATTTTCCAGCAACAAAAACTTCCATTTCTATCGAATACTTTTTCAAAAAATCCTTCAAGAAAGGCATGATGATGACATAGCCTTTTAAGTCAAGATATCCATTGGGATTAATGAATAAAGAATCCGCATGACTGGCCATCGCATAACCGCTTTGAGAATAATGATCACCGTAAGCAAATATGGGCTTACCTGATTCTTTAAATTGTTGAATAGCCCTAGATATTTCTAAGGATTTAGAATGTCTGATGTATGCATTACCGATGATTGAAATCCCTTTAATGCGATCATCTCTTTGAGCATGTTGGATCAGTTCTAAACACTCCCTTAAACTGACTGGAGTAGTGGTACCTAAGGCTAAAGATTCTGCTGTAGAAACTTCTATACTTTTTTCAGGAATATCTTCACTAAATTTGATCTCTAGTATACTATCTTCCTGAATATTATTTTGTTGATTTAAGAAATTGAATCCCCAGATTGCTCCGCCAATTAACGCGACGAGCAAGCAAAGCATCAAAATGCCTAAAATGATAAAAAACTTTCTAATAAATTTCTTCATACAAGATTAAAAGTAATTCAATATTAGAGTTAAATCCTGAATATGCCAGTTAAAAGTAGATTAATCCAGTCAAATAAAAGACAATGGACTACGGATATTGTTTTAAATAAGGGTTTCGTTTGTAAAATAAAGCCTTCTAGGACGCATCATTTAGTAGGTGTTTTTCATCTTTATATAGAAGAATGGACCGTATGATTAATAGGAATGTCATCATGACGTATTGAATGTTGATGAATGGCCAAAATTTATTGAGCTATTATTCGTTCGGATAAAGAAGCGAATGGAATCTTCGTTGAGGACGACAATATGGGAATATTGTAGTTCATAATTGCTTGAATTTCAGATTTGCTTCTTATTTTGTAGGCTTATTTCCTTGAGTGCATTGATATGACCAAAACAACTAACATAAAAAGACTGCTTTTACTTCAAAAACTACCTAGCATCTTGAATTATAAGTGGATTTCGACGAGCATACTTCTATGCTTTTTTACTTTATTTTCGTCATCCCTATATTCTCAGATTGATGTAGAACCGGCCAATGCTGTCATCGACCCTATTGCTATTATTGAGACTATCTTCCTCGGAGAAGGAGTCGAGGTAACGAATATCGACTATACCGGTGATAATCAAGCAGTCGGTCATTTTACCAGTGGGCAAGGTCAAATTGGTATTGATCGAGGAATTGTCATCGGTTCGGGATTTGTAAATAATGCTACGGGAGCGGCTATGGATTTTGTGAGTGATGATACCAATGGCCCAAATACGGATACAGACTTAGATGGAATTTCCAATGTCCCATTAATGGATGTTGCTAAATATGAAATCACCTTTGTCCCGACAGCTGACACGCTGCGATTTCGATATAGTTTTGCCAGTGAGGAATATCCGGAATTTGGTTGTTCTCCCTTCAACGATGTATTTGGATTTTTTATATCAGGACCAAATCCAGCGGGTGGAACATACAACAGTGAAAATATAGCCTTGGTGCCGGAATTGTCTGATCCAACTGGTACCACGTTTACGAATCTACCAGTATCGATTGCAAATGTACACGGAGATCATCCACCGACCAACTGTGTAGGATCTTACACGGAGTATTACAACGATAACTCCATGAGTCCTTTCCTAACATATGATGCTTATTTGGATGTTTTTATCGCACAAGCTATTGTTATTCCTTGTGAAGAATATACGATCAAATTGGCCATTGCAGATGGCTCGGATAATGCCTATGATTCTGCTGTATTCTTAGAGGCAAAATCCTTTGGCACTGGAACCTTGGATGTCAATATCGAAACGGTTAGTTTAGATGGTGGAGTAGCTGAAGGTTGTAATCCAGGTACGATTATTTTCTCTTTACCGAACCCCGTTGAGGAAGATTTTATAGTGGATGCAACGATCATAGATTGTCCTAATTCTGCGACAAATGGAGTTGATTATTTTGGAATTCCAACACCGATTATTATTCCAGCAGGAGAATCAAGAGTGGAATTTATTTTCGAAGCTCCTGAGGATAATATAGAGGAAGGGGATGAGTTTATTTGTTTCGATATCCAACGAGATATATGTAATCGAGATACGGTATCGATTAAAATCGTGGAGTCTCCACTCAAAGAGGTATTCGTTCCAAACGATACGATGATCTGTCAAAATGAAATTGTCAATCTAGTTTCATCGCTACCACAAGATTTTGTTTTACCTCCATCACCTAACTTTAGTTACAGCACCAATGAAATAATAGTAGACGAAATTGTTCCGAATACTTATCCACTCGACGTCTCAGGCGTAGTTCCGGATTATTTGACACAAGGAATGATAAAATCGGTATGTATCGATACGCTAGAGCATGTATTCTTGACAGATATCGATTTATTTTTAATTACACCAGATGGTCAGTTCTTAGAATTATCCACCGATAATGGATTCAAGGTACTCAATGGTGCTGACATTGATACGATGATCAATACTTGTTTTACACCTTTTGCCAATACACCGGTAGAAAATGGGAATTCTTTATCTGGACCGATATTTCCAGATAATCCAACCTACACGGGTGAATTTTTACCGGAGGGAGTTTGGTCCGATTTGTATGGAGAAGATAAACCAAGTAATGGTACTTACGAATTGTTGATTATTGATGATGAGACCGGCGCTTTGGCTCGCTTTACTGGTTGGTCAATCTGTTTTAATCCGATTTATAATTTGACTTACAATTGGTCATCAGATGTCCATGGAGATATTTGTACTAATTGTGAAGATTTTCCCATAGAAGTCAGCGAAAATACAACCTTCTATCTAGAAGTGATTGATTCGTATGGATGTTCGACGATTGACTCTTTCCAAGTGACAGTGACCGATTTGTTGCCAGGTGTGAGCAATATGGTCTGCGATAGTGTTTCGCCTAATTTTATTCGGGTAACATGGGATGGAGAACCATCTGCTGATTCTTATGAAATATTTATTCCTGGAGTCATTGATCCAGCGATCAATATAGGAAATGTGACAGAGTTTGACATTACGGGCTTAGATCCTTTGAGCGATTATGAAATTACCATACGTACGATCGGAGGATTATGCGGTGGAGAATCAACAACGATCATTTGTTCAACCGTAAATTGTGAAGTGGATCCTCTAGTAATAGAATCCCTAGAAGGTGTATCCTGTTTCGGAGATATGGATGGCAGTCTGGATGTGGTAATTACCGGTAATTTCCCACCTTTTGAATATGAATTTCAAGGACAAAATGATCCTATGGGAGAATTTGTAGATTTGGTTGCAGGAGAGGATACTTTATATATAACCGATTTAACAGGCTGTGTTTCCAAACATCCGATTACTATTCCTACGCCGAATGTACTAAATATAGATTTTGAAAACAAGGTTGAAATTTCTTGTTTCAATGAAAGTGATGGGGGAGCCACGGCTGATCCATTCGGAGGTACGCCTCCATACAGTTTCTTGTGGGAATCTGGAGAAAATACACCTACGGCGACAATGTTATCTGTGGGGTGGAATAGTGTGACGGTAACCGATGATAATCTGTGTGAAATAGTGGATTCTATCTTCTATGACAATCCTACAGAGATGTCTGCCAGTCATTTGTTTCAGGACGCTGATTGTTTTGGAGAGGCGAGTGGCTTGGCAATCATCAACGCCAATGGAGGAACAGAGCCATATACCTATGCATGGGGGGATCCTTTAAATCAAATGACTCAACAGGCCAATGATCTGGAAGCCGGAACTTATATTGTTACGATAACGGATGATAATCAATGTTCGATTACGGAAGAAGTCATCATCGGGCAACCCGATGCGATTATGACCACCGTTATCGGTACGGACGTTCCTTGTTTTGATGATGTCAATGGAGAAGCATTGGTCGAAGTCATGGGAGGAAATGATCCTTACTCTTTTGAATGGGATAATGGAGAACTCGTAAATCCAGCGGTTATGTTAGACGTTGGAAAACATTATGTTACTGTGACAGATGATGAGGGTTGTACAGCAGTAGATAGTGTTGTGATCGGAGCACCAACAGCGATTGACATTGTATTTGATAATCAGGACGCGATTTGTTTTGGAGCGTCAGATGGTGAAGTATCGTGGACCGTCATGGGCGGTACCGGCGTTATCACTGTTTTTGATGAAGATGGAGATGAGGTCAATACACCAATGCAAAATTTACCAGCGGCAGAATATTGTTTTCAATTTGTGGATGAAGCAATGTGTACGGTTGATACCTGTGTGACCTTGATGGAACCTGAAGAAGTAGATCTTACTTTCGAAGAAACCTTAGAATCATGTTTTAATTCGAATGATGCTTCGATCGATATTACACCGATCAATGGAGTAGAGCCATATACATTCGTATGGGAAGGCCCCATGTCTTTTGAGGCGTTTACGGAAGATATTATTGGCGTAAATTCTGGATTGTATGCAGTGACTATTACCGATGATAACGGATGTACTAAGATACAGACCTTCGAATTGATGGAGCCAGAAGAAATTGATGTGGATGCCGAAGTGTTTAATATTCCTTGTAAAGGAGAGTCTACAGGAATCATTCAGATTACTCCAACAGGTGGAACAGAGCCTTACGAATTTAATTGGCTCGGACCGAATTTATTTACGTCGGATGAAGAAGATTTGATAGATATAGAAGCTGGAACGTACACACTCATATTGAATGATGCTCAAGATTGTACTATACAGAAAACCTATGAAGTCATCGAACCTGCTGATGGAATCGTATCGAATGTCTCAGCAGCGGATGAAGTCTGTTTTGGCAAAATGAATGGAATTGCTTCTGTTAATCCAGTAGGTGGAACGATGCCACTAAGTATATTATGGAGTAATAATAGTGAGTTTACGAACATTAACGGATTAGCTCCAGATTGGTATTATGTGACGATTACAGATGGTTCAGGCTGTTCAATTGTAGATTCTGTAGAGATTATTGAACGACCAGAATTGATTTTAGATGTTGATCAGACCTCTTCTCTTTGCTTTGAATCCTTTGATGGATCAGCCGAGGTGGTATCTATAACTTCAAATGGCGTAGAACAAGATCTAGATGAATTCGAATATTTATGGAATTCATTCCCATTACAGGAAACTCCTCAAGCAGTCAATTTGAAGGGAGGTGCTGACTATTTGGTGATTGTAACTGATAATTTGGGCTGTACAGCTCAACAAGAAGTTATCATCGATACACCGGAAGAAGTGGTGGTACGATTAGAAA